>NZ_JBHNPV010000083.1:0-169675 GCF_059082735.1 Actinotignum sp. usb-actsch-rep-73
TGCTTCGGCGCTATTTCCCTCCGGGTGTTCTACGGAAGCGTATCCTCTTTGAAACGCTGACCGTGAAAGAGTAGGAATGAAGGGGCGCTCTAGAGCGGATCAGCCCGCGAAAGGCTTTGCTGTGAGGATCTCGACCTCGATCTCCTTGCCATTTGGAGCCTCGTATGACACCTTGTCGCCCGTCTTGTGCCCGGTGACCGCGGCACCCAGAGGAGCCTTCGCAGAGAAGACCTGCACGCCCAAGTCTCCACCAGCGTCACGTGAACCGAGCAGGAACGTCATCTCGCGTCCGCCAACCAGAGCAGTCACAACCATGCCGGGTTCAACGATGCCGTCATCAGCGGGCGTTTCGCCAACCTCTGCTGAAGCGAGCATCTCCTGGAGAGTCTGGATGCGCGTTTCGTTCATCGACTGTTCGTTGCGTGCAGCGTGGTAGCCACCGTTCTCACGCAGGTCGCCCTCTTGGCGAGCCGCATCGATCAGCTTCGCAATTTCCGGGCGCTTGATTTCAATGCGCTCGGTGAGCTCTTTGTGCAGAAGGTCGTACTGAGCCTGAGTCAGCCACTGAGTGTCGGCCATAAGTGTCCTCCAAAAACGATAGCCGGAACGATGGTACCGGCGCTAAGACTCAGTCAGTCTAGCAATGTCAAAACATTCCTGCCCGAATGTGAAGTAGTCAGGTGAATTCCGGGCGCAAACGTAACGTGCAGATGAGCCGTCCGGCCTCGTCAACACGGGCAGAGAAAATCAGAGAAGAACGGCCAAGTACACGCCCACGCAGTGGCATGCCCAGGCGGCAACGGTGAAAGCGTGGAAGATTTCGTGGAACCCGAACCACGTCGGGGAAGGATCCGGACGCTTTGTTGCGTAGACTATTGCGCCCAGTGTGTAAAGAATGCCCCCCGCGACGATCAGCCAGACCATAGCCGGGCCACCAGCGCTCCAGAGCTGAGGGAGGTATGCGACAGCAGTCCATCCCAAAACCACGTAGATTAACGTTGAGAGCCGCCGCGGGGCGGTCGGCCAGAAAAGGTTGATGAGGATCCCGATGACGGCCCCAATCCAGACAATCGACAGCAGAACCATTGCATCGTGCCTGGTGAGCAAGGCAACCGACAAGGGAGTGTATGTGCCAGCGATGAGAAGGAAAATATTCGAGTGATCAAGCCGTTTCCACACGAGCTCCCAGTTCGGCTTCCAGTAGAAGCGATGATAGAGAGCCGAGATGCCAAAAAGAAGAAGAGACGAGGCAAGGTAAACCGCGGATGCCCACTTCGTCGGAGTCGTTGGGGCAAGACAGATCAGCACAATTGATGCCGCTAGCGAGAGTGGGGCTGTAACAAGATGCAACCATCCTCGCAGGTGAGGCTTAATAGCGATCAGCTGGTTTGGAACCCACGACTTCGGATGAAGCGATGCGACCTTCATGATGCCTCCCACAACGAATTCAAACGCGAATTAATCAAACCGTGGCTGTCAGTCTCACGCTGACATCCACATAACCTACGTTACCGTAAGTTAACGAATGCGTACGAGTGGCAATTCAGCAGATGAACATCTTCCAAGGCCTCCAAGGTGTTCGGTTCCAACAATCGTGGTCATCGCGCACCTCCACTGTGCATACGCGCGCAGGTAAGGTCACTTTCACTATGAAAAACGATTACCCTTAACGCAGATCAACGATCGCTAGCGGTTGCCCAATACGGTGTCGCTAACGGTTACGACACTGTCAACTGCTACCGGTAGTCTGAAATGGGAGGGACCATGGCGCGACTCGCTCTGGCCTATGACCTGTACGAGGAACGTCTGCGCAAGCAGCTTCCCCAGTCGGCCATCCCCAGACACATTGGTGTCATTCTTGACGGAAACCGTCGTTGGGCCAAATCCACCGGAAAACAAGCGTCGCAAGGTCATCGTGCCGGCGCCGAAAAGATCTCCGAATTCCTCGTCTGGGCAGAAGAACTCGGCGTCGAAGTCATCACCTTGTGGATGCTGTCGACCGACAATCTTTCTCGCACATCAGAGGAACTGACCGAACTCCTTGGTATCATCGCCGACGCCGTTGACCACTTGGCTATGCAAGGAAAATGGCATCTCAACGTCGTTGGAGACTTGGGCCTACTCCCCGAAGACGTAGCAGCGCGGATCCGCGCATCGGTTGCATCGACCGCGACCGTTCGGGGCATGAAAGTCAACGTTGCCGTCGGCTACGGAGGACGCCACGAAATCACCGAAGCTGTTCGCGCGATCATGCGTGAGGCGTCGGCCCAGGGGAAGAACCTTGACGAAGTCGCGGACTGTCTATCCGATGCGGATATCACTGCTCACCTGTACACGAAAGACCAACCGGACCCCGATTTGGTGATCCGCACGTCCGGCGAGCAACGACTGTCCGGGTTCATGATTTGGCAGTCAGTCCATTCGGAGTACTACTTCTGCGAGGCCTATTGGCCGGACTTTAGGCGCGTGGACTTCCTGCGTGCTCTGCGCTCCTATGCTCAACGTGAACGCAGGCTGGGAAAATAGATCCGTCGGAGTGTGACACTGGTGGAGTAAAGCCACCTGTTGGATAAAGAATACGGGCGATACTTCATGAGGTATCGCCCGTATTGTACGTAGCGCGTCAGTCGATTTCGTACGACCACGGTGGGTTAGCGCCCGCGCGCGACACGGTCACGTCAGAGATGCGGGAAGCGCGGTCAAGAATTGTTTGAACCTGGTCAGCATCAATTGTCTCAAGAGCGACGCGTCCTTCAGCACCGCACAGCTGAAGACCCCACATTGCATCCAAAATGCCACCCATGAACGAATCACCGGCACCAACGGTGTCGACGACCTTGACATCGCCGGGGGTAGCTTCGACGCGGACACTTGACTTCGAAACGGCTAGACCGCCCTTCTTGCCACGAGTGACGATAATCAACGAAGGCCCAAGGTCAAGCCAACGGGCAATCACATGATCGAGGTCTTCACCATTGGTAAGCCACTCAAGATCCTCGTCGGACACCTTGATGACGTCCGATACTGCGACAAATTTTTCGACCAGGGGCATGGCTTTTTCTGGCGAGCCCATAATGGCAGGACGAGCGTTCGGGTCGAAGGTGATCAGTGCGTGAGGGCGCGCGGTTTTCAGGGCCTCGTACACGGTGTCGGCACCGGGTTGGACGGCCGCGGAAATCGAGCCTGCGTGCACGATCAGCGCCTGGTCAGAAACGGGGATCGGGCTGGTGGGGTTCCAGTCGAAGTCGAAGGTGTAGGTGGCCGCGCCCTTGTCATCAATGGATGCAAGAGCAGTGGTCGTGTGGTGAGCCCCGCGCGATTCGGGGGTGATGACCACGTGGGAAGCGGTGAAGTGTTCCTCGATGACCTTGCCACGCGGGTCGTTTGCAAACCACGTGGAGAGCACCGATGGGCGTCCCAGACGCCCGAGGGTCATAGCGACGTTCGCTGGCGAACCACCGGGGATTTCGCGTGCATCTTCAGGGTGAGAAATAGGCGTAACGATGTCAATGAGCGCTTCGCCGATGGCGAGAATATGAGGCTCGTGAGCAAGATCCATGGCACATCCTTTGTCGGGTGCGCAGACAGGCTGCGCGATCTGTACCGATTTTAGTCTGAGCAGGGTATCAACGTGCCCAATCGATGCTCGCGTGTGGCATCTGTGCGCAGGGTGTTGGTCTGTTGCCCGCCATGGTCGCCGTGTTCGACCCCAAAGCGGATATCAACTGGATCTCAAGCACATCCACAAAGACTTCCAAACGAATCTGATACAAGCTCTACGCGAACCATCATTCGCGCCTGCCAGCTTACTGTGTGGGGGCCTCAGCCTTATCCAGACGAGACGCGGCAACATCAAGAATCTGCTTGCAGTGAGTGGCCAACGCTTCCCCGCGCTCCCACTGAGACAGAGTCGTTTCAAGCGGTGCTTGACCCGATTCGAGTTGCTTGACGATCTGCACGAGTTCGTCGCGTGCTTGCTCGTAGGACAGTGACTCGACGGGAGCCAGTTCGTTATCCATATGTACCTCCGGGGTATGACAGTCGATGTGAGAGTGAATGGTTGATGTGCAAAGAAAGGGGGACGAGGCCACGCCCATTTATCCGTTCGCTTGGCCTGTCGGCGACGCGGGCGTAGTTCCCACAACCTGAGCGACCATTCGGCCCGATGCAAGGATGCCTTCGATCAAACTACCTTTTGGTGCGTCGGCAACATCCTTGATGATTGCTCCACTGGGAAGCTTCAGAATTGAATATCCGCGATCGAGTGTTCCCTGCGGGGAAAGAGCAGTGAGTGTTGCCTGCATCCGTCCCAGTGCGGTTGTTTCAGCTGAAAGGCGTCGCTCGACTGCATGTCGCAAACCGGTGAGCGTTTGAGCAAGCCCCGCGCGATGCGTATCGACGACCGCCCCCGGGCTGAGCAGAACCGGGCGAGAAGCGTATGAATCGATGAGCTGGCGCTCGCGGCCCAATCGAAGCATGATGGCTCCGCGCATTGTGTCGATTGCTGTTTGAATGTGCGCTTGCTCAGTTGCATAGTCCGGGACGATTCGCTTCGCAGCATCCGTCGGAGTCGACGCCCTGAAATCGGCGACAAAGTCCAGCAGGGGAGCGTCGGCCTCGTGTCCAATCGCCGACACGACCGGAGTGGAAGTTGATGCGACGGCGCGCAGTAGTCGCTCGTTAGAGAACGGCAGAAGGTCTTCGACGGAGCCGCCACCGCGTGCGATGACGATGACATCAATATCGGGCCGTGCGTCCAATTCACTGAGAGCACTCATGACTTCGGGTACGCAGCGTTCGCCTTGAACGGCGACTTCCCTGATCTCGAAGTCGGCGACGGGCCAGCGGTCTGTGGCGTTGACGAGGACATCGTCTTTCGCCTTCGCGTTCGACCCGCAGATCAGGCCGATTCGACCGGGCAGGAAGGGGATGGGCTTCTTTCGCTCAAAGGCAAAGAGTCCTTCTTTTTGAAGCTGAGCGCGCAATTGCTCGATCTGAAGCAGAAGATTGCCCGAGCCCGCGATACGGATTTCTTGTGCGCGCAGATTCAGGGAACCCTTTGATGTCCAAAACTGAGGGGTAACACGCGTGACGATCCGTGCGCCCTCTGTGAAAGCGCCACCAAGTTCCTTCAGCATCCCCGGCCATGCGGTGACGGTCATCGAAGTGTCGGTCTCAACATCACGGAGGACGAAGAATGCGATTTTCGAGGTAGCGCGTGGCTTATATTCAACGATCTGGCCTTCGACCCAGAGCGTAGACATGCGTTCGACGTAGATTTTGATGTTCTCCGTTAGCTTGCGGAGAGGCCAGGGGTTATCTGCGGTTGTGTCCGCGGCCCGAAGTGCCAGAGGTTGATTCGTCACGCATCCAAGAATGCCACAGGCCATGGGTGAATCGAATTGCAGAAATGTGGAGCTGTGCTCAAAGCCTCGTTCAACGCGCACTCACGACCCAGATGTCGGTAAATTGAGAGCATGAGTGACCTGACGGATGCTTTTCCCGCCATCGATTCGACCTACTCCGCTTCTTCGAAGGAATCGGGGAACGAGACCGGCCATATCTACTTGGCCGCCCCACGTGGGTACTGCGCCGGAGTGGACAGGGCTGTTGATGTCGTTGAAAAGGCCTTGGACCTTTACGGTGCGCCGGTTTACGTGCGTAAAGAGATCGTGCACAACAAATACGTCGTTGAGTCACTGACGAAGCGTGGTGCGGTTTTCGTCCAAGAGACTGACGAGGTCCCCGAAGGAGCACGCGTTGTCTTTAGCGCGCACGGTGTTTCGCCACAAGTACGTGATGGAGCTGAACGTCGTCGGCTTGCCACGATTGATGCGACGTGCCCGTTGGTGACCAAGGTTCACCGCGAGGCCATGCGTTTCGCGAAGGAAGACTACGACATCATTCTGGTCGGACATCAGGGGCACGAAGAGGTCGAAGGTACTTTCGGTGAAGCCCCTTCGCATATTCAGGTCGTGGGAACACCCGACGAGGTCGCAAACGTTGAGGTTCGTGATCCTGACCGTGTCGTGTGGATTTCACAGACCACGCTGTCCGTTGACGAGACGCGCGAAACGGTTGACCGTCTGCGTCAGCGTTTCCCCAATCTGATTGACCCGCCGTCGGATGACATTTGCTACGCGACCCAAAACCGTCAGGTTGCCGTTAAGACGATTGCCCCGAAGGTTGACGTCATGGTGGTTGTCGGTTCGGCGAACTCCTCGAACTCGGTGCGCCTTGTCGAAGTCGCTCTTGAAGCCGGTGCCGGTGCAGCGTATCGCGTGGATAAGGCTGAAGAACTGCAGGAAGTCTGGTTTGAAGGCGCCAAGACGGTCGGTCTGACCTCGGGTGCTTCCGTGCCTGAGATCCTGGTTCGCGATGTTATTGAGTGGTTGCAACCTCGTGGGTTCCCCACGGTTGACGTTGTTCGAACTGAAACGGAAACGATCACCTTCGCGTTGCCTCGTAATTTGCGAACGGAACTGGAAGCGAACGGCTTAGTCGACGCGCGCCCTCACGCACCGCGCAAGGCTGGCCCTGATCACACTAGCTGATACTCCATACGATGGCGCGCTGACCTAGAATGGTCAGCGTGTCTCTTACTATCGGAATCGCAGGACTGCCCAACGTCGGCAAGTCGACCCTGTTCAATGCTCTGACTCGCGCCACCGTTCTGGCGGCGAACTACCCGTTCGCAACCATTGAACCGAACGTTGGCGTTGTACCTTTGCCGGATCCTCGCCTGAAGGTGCTGGCGGATATCTTCCATTCAGAGAAGATCATTCCCGCGACGGTTTCCTTCGTTGATATTGCAGGTATCGTTCGAGGTGCGTCTGAGGGTGAAGGCCTGGGCAACCAGTTCCTCGCGAATATTCGCGAGGCTGACGCGATCTGCCAGGTGACTCGCGCATTCTTAGACCCGGATGTCGTGCACGTTGACGGCAAGGTTGATCCTGCTTCCGACATTGAGACGATCCAGACCGAGCTGATTCTTGCCGATATCCAGACGCTGGAAAAGCAGATCCCGCGCCTCGAAAAAGAGGTACGAGGTAAGAAGACCGAAGCGGTCGTCCTTGAAACAGCCAAGGCAGCTCTTGAAATCCTCGAACGTGGCGAGCTCCTGTCGGGCCCTGCGGGCGCTGACTTGGATCCCGATGCGCTGAAATCGTTCCAGCTCATGACGACCAAGCCGTTCATTTTCGTGTTCAACATGGACGCGAAGGGGATGGAAGACGAGGCCCTGCAAGCATCGTTGCGTGAGCTGGTCGCTCCGGCTGATGCCATCTTCCTTGACGCTCAGTTCGAAGCCGAACTGGTTGAGCTTGATGAAGACGATGCGCGCGAGATGTTGGAAGAATCCGGACAGAGCGAAGCTGGCTTGGACAAGCTGGCGCGCGTGGGGTTTGAAACTCTTGGCTTGCAGACCTATCTGACGGCAGGTCCGAAGGAATCACGCGCGTGGACGATCCATCGCGGTGATACTGCTCCGCAGGCTGCTGGGGTTATTCACACGGACTTCCAGAAGGGCTTCATTAAAGCTGAGATCGTGTCCTATGACGACCTGATCAAATACGGTGGCATGCAGGAAGCCCGCGCGGCCGGCAAGGTCCGCATGGAAGGCAAGGATTACGTGATGGCTGACGGCGACATCGTCGAATTCAGGTTCAACGTCTGAACCTCTGACCAAGTTCCGAACGGGGCTTACATCAAAGAAGTAGAATGGGGGTATGAATCAGACCCCCTAGTTCTCCTCCCAACCCATATTACCTGCGCATCTCGCTAGACCGGGAGATGGGCAGGTTTAGCTAGCGACCGGTTGCCAGCTTGAGGACGGCGAGAACCTCGCGAAGTACCGCCACTGGGAGATCGTGGAAACCTACACAGACCAGTCCATCTCTACGTCCGATCACATCAAGAAGCGTCCTATCTACCTGCGGATGGCGCAGGACTACAAGGCGGGTCTTTTCGACGCAATCGTCTGTTATGGCCTCGATCTCCTAACCCGCCGGCCCTTAGAGCTGGAAGATTGGATCGACCGTGCCAAATTACGCGGCGTGCTCCTTGTCACCTCGAATGGCGATGCCGACCTCAGTAGTGATGGCGGGAGGATGTACGAGCGTATCAAGGCCGCCGTCGCACGTGCCGAAGTCGAGCGTAAGAGGGTTGCGACAATCCCATGCACACGTGCAACGAGTGCGACAGGACGGTCGCCCAAGAGCGTGCAGCCGATGGGCTATACCACCTCTGGAGAGCTTATTCCTTGCGAGGTAGACGCTGTGGGGCTATCGACACCGCCTTCCTTCGAGTGGGTTCGCTAAAAGGCATCGAACGCATTCCTGCGTCAAATGTTGAGCGCCCCTCGCAGCATGCGGCTCACGCGCAAGATTGAGACGATATTCTGGTGTGGCTATACGTGCATGGGACACTTCTTATCGGGCGCTCAAATCCTTGAAAGTCATGCCCGCGACACTCAGATCGAACAGGCCTGGCAGCAAGCCTCACGAGACTGCCCCACCGCGGATTCCATCCCCCCATGGAGTGGCTCTAACGCCTGGCTCGAACTCTGCCGCCAATGCCTCTACCGCGCCGACTGGGACTAGATCCAACCAGTCCATTTTGTCCTATAATTCCGTATCCTTTCGCAGCGTAGTCCTTGCTAGGACACCATCAGTGAGTCGGGGCGTGCAGAGTAGATTGAGTCGAGGACCAAGCATCCCGCACCTACGGCGGCGACGTCGTCGCCAATTGATGTGCCGACGAGCCTGAGTGGGTGGATGTCTCTGGCCACTGACTGCGATTCAAGCGACTGGCGGAGCGGCGTGAGGTAGTGGTCAGCAGCAGGAGTCCACGCGGGGCCCCCGACTACGACTAATTCAGGGTCCATGAGATTGCAGACTTGACTGAGAGACTCGCCGAGCCGCACTGCTGCGTAATCTAGGATTGCCTTCGCTTCGGCTGAGCCCTGTGAAGCGAGGTCACACAGCTCAGGGAACCGTGTGAGAGCTTCGCCGGCGGGCAATGAGGGGCTTGGCGCCATGATCCCGCGTTCGATGGCCTGAGAGACGAGGGAAATGGGGGAGCAGATCACTCCGACGCATCCGACTTGCCCATGGCAGCCTCTCTGACCGCAGGAACACGCGCTCGTCCCCTGTCCGGTGATGATGTGACCGATGTCCCCGGCATTTCCGGAGAACCCTCTGACCACGATGTCATTGATGACCATCCCCATTCCTAGACCAGTGCCAAGGTAGAGGAAGAGGAAGTCGGCACTTTCGGTTGCAGCGCCGGCCCAGCGTTCCGCGACGGCGGCCGCTGTGACGTCCTTATCGAGGATGACAGGGAGGCCGGTGGTGTCTTGTAGCTCCTTGCGTAGATGGACACGATTCCACCCTTTGAGGTGTGGCGGGTCAACGACGATTCCAAGTTTAGTGTCAATCGGACCAGGAGAGGCGATTCCAAGGCCTGTGATCCGGCTGCGTTCAATGCCGGAAGCGGAGATCAATGACTCGATTTCGGCACGCGAAAGGTCGACGAGCTCTTCGTGTCTGATATCCGAGGGATTGTATATCCGCGACTGCCTGATGACTGTGCCGTCGAAGTTGAGGAGGACGTAGGTGAGGACAGCGGGATCGACGTGCATGCCGATAGCGAATCGGCCCGAGGCGTTGATCCTCAGGAGCGTTCGCGGTTTTCCGGGAGAGCCCGTCACCCGCTCGCCCTCTATGAGGAGCTCCTCGGACAGCAGGCGTCGAGTGATGTTCGATACTGTTTGGGCTGTCAGCCCGGTCTGCTCGCTGATCTCGGTTCGGGCGATCCCTTCTCGAGCGCGTCGGACGGCTCCGAGAATGACGCTGGCGTTGAAGTCGGCGACTTGGGGGAGGTTCGATCCTCGACGCAGGGATCGGGCGCGCGTAGCTGGTAGATTCACTGGAAATCTCTCCTCGGATCCTCGGGGTGAAGCACTTCTAATGGTACAAGTGTTATTGACTCTAAATAAATCCAGATGATATACTAACTTCGTCGGGGCCAAGATATGCTCTGATCTGTGTCAATAGGGGCAAGGTGTTCGACACGAGAATGGACTTACAAGGAAGTGAGGTCGTGGGGCACATGGTGCAATTAGGAAGAAGGCGTGGAGCCGTGACGGCAGTGGCCTGCGCGGGTGTTGCGCTCGTGGCACTTGCGGGTTGTTCGAGCGGCACGCAGAATGTCGCCTCGAGCGAGCAGTCTGGAACAACATCGGCCGATTGTGCATCCTATGCGGAGTATGGTCATTTCGATAACGCTACGGTTACGGTTATGGGCTCTTTCGTTGGCAACGACGCTGACCTGAACGAAGAGTCGTGGGCTAACTTTGAGAAATGCACTGGAATTGACGTCCGGTACAACGGCGATTCCGACTTTGAAAGCCAGGTCGTAGTGCAAGTAGAGGCTGGAAATGCACCCGATCTGGTTATCTTCCCTCAGGTTGGTCTTATGCAACGCTTTGCGAAGTCAGGCGATTTGGTCGCCGCCCCGGAGCAGACGAAGAAGAACGCTGAGGCAGGCTGGAATGCCGACATGGTCAGATATGGGACGGTGAACGACACGTTCTATGCCGCGCCCTTTACGACTGCCGTGAAATCCTTTGTGTGGTACTCCCCTAGTCTCTTCGCGGAGCGTGGATATAAGCAACCGAAGACCTGGGACGAGATGATCGCACTGTCGGACCAGATGGTCGCAGATGGAATGAAACCCTGGTGTGAAGGTGCTGAGTCCGGCGGTGCCAGCGGATGGCCGCTTACCGACTGGGTTGAGGTGTTGTTGCTGGCCGACGCTGGCGGTGAGACCTATGACAAGTGGGTGGGTCACGAGATCCCGTTCAATGACACGGCGGTGAGCAAGGCGACTGATCTTGCGGGCAAGATCCTGAAGAATAATGACTATGTCAACGGAGGGTTCGGTGATTCCTCTTCGATCGTGTCGACCTCCAAGGCGGACGCGCCATTGCCTATCACGTCGGGTGAATGCGGAATGCACTTGGCGGCAGGTACTGCTGTCTCCTTGTTCGACGACTCGGTAAAGGTAGCCCCCGATGGGGATGTCTATGCGTTCCCATTCCCCGTGGTCAACGATAAGGTCGGCAACCCGGTCGTCGTCTCTGGGCAGTTCACCGCCGCATTCTCTGACCGCCCTGAGGTTCAGGCGTTCCAGAACTACGTGTCGAGCGTCCAGTGGGCGAACGATAGGGCTCCATTCGGCGGGTATATCAGTTCGAACTCGGGCATGGACTCAGCATTGATCCCCTCCGCAATTGACAAGAGCGGATTCGACATCCTCAACGATCCGAACTCCGTGTTGCGCTTCGACGGCTCGGATCTCATGCCGTCCACTGTTGGCACGGGTAGTTTCTGGACTGAGATGCTCAATTGGATCCAGGGAGCCTCGACCGAGGAGACCCTCGGGAAGATTGAAACCAGCTGGCCGGCCGGCAACTGACATCGGACGTGATGGCGGCCGCCTCGATTCCCGGATCGGGGCGGCCAGCCGGACGATTGTATAGCAGGAGGTGATCGGATGAGTGACGTGGTCACGAAGGTACTTCATCTGCTCGGCGTTATCGGCGTGCTTGCAGTGATCGTGGTAACGATCCTCGCAATGGTGACGTTCGCTGAGAAGTTACCGAGGAAATGGCAGAAATGGGTAACACCCCACGTTCTAATCGGTGGCACGATCGTGTTCGTTGTTGCGGGACTGTTATATCCTGCTATCCAGACCGTCTCGCGATCGTTTCGTAGCTCCGACGGTGCATGTTTCATTGGTTTGGACAACTATCTGTGGATCTTCACAGACTCTGGGGCACTGATCGGGCTGCGGAATACATTTCTATGGGTGCTCGTCGTTCCGATCATTTCCGTTTCCATCGGATTCGGATACGCGCTCTTGGTCGACAAATCCAGGTACGAGAACATCCTGAAGGCCGTTCTCTTCATGCCTATGGCGATTTCGTTCGTCGGGGCGTCAGTCATCTGGAAATTCGTGTACACCTACCGGCAAGGTGGCCAGGAGCAGATCGGTCTTCTCAACCAAATCTTAGTGTGGCTGGGGCTTGCGCCGCAGCAGTTCCTGGTCAACACGCCCTGGAACTCCCTCTTTCTCATGGTCGTCGTCGTATGGACCCAGACGGGGTTCGCAATGATTGTCATGTCCGGAGCGATTAAGTCTATCCCCGCCGAGGTGATTGAGGCAGCTCGCTTGGACGGCGCGGGGGCATGGCAGATTCTCACGCGTGTAACGATCCCACTCGTGCGCCCGTCATTGGTCGTCTCGCTGACAACGATATCGGTGGCGATTCTTAAACTCTTCGATGTGATCCGCACAATGACTGGCGGACAATTTCAGACAACGGTGCTCGCCAACATGATGTATGACCAGTCATTCAAGTACTCCGAGCCTGGCAAGGGCGCAGCTGTTGCTGTTCTGCTCCTCTTGCTGGTCCTGCCCGTCATGATTGGTAATGCTGTGCAGATGCGAAGGAACAAGGAGTTTCGGTAGTGACAAAGAATTCCTCGATATCCGCCGCGGCGCGTACAGCTAGACAGAAGTTGGCTAACCGAACTGCCAGCGCGGTTGCGGTCATCATCGCCATCGCCTGGACCATTCCCACAGTTGGCCTATTCGTCTCGTCGATCCGGCATCAGGACGATATCAAAAAAACAGGCTGGTGGACCGTCTTTTCGAACCCATCGCTGACCCTCGAGAACTACCAGAACGTCCTATTCGGCTCTGGCTCTTCCGGACAGCTGGCGGACTACTTCGTCAATTCCGTGGTGATTGCTCTACCATCAGTCCTCATTCCGCTTGCTCTGGGACTAATGGCGGCCTATGCGTTCTGCTTCTTGGAATGGAAAGGCAAGGACGTCGTCTTTCTGATTATTTTTGGGTTGCAGATCGTTCCCATTCAGATGGCATTAATCCCGCTGCTCACGATCGCTGTGAGCGTCGATCTCAACTCGATCTCGCCTTTTCTTCCAATCTGGATCACACACACTATATTTGCAATGCCGTTGGCGGTTTTCCTCCTGCACAACTTCATGTTTGAAATTCCTCAGGAGCTGATCCAGGCCGCCCGTGTTGATGGTGCAAGCGAAGTATCGATCCTCCTCCGGGTGGTATTTCCCCTGATGTTGCCCGGTATCGCGTCTTATGCGACCCTGCAATTCCTCTGGGTCTGGAACGACCTGCTCATCGCATTGACCTTCGTCGGTGGAAATGTTGATGCGGCACCGCTAACGGTACGCCTGGCGAATCTGGCAGGGACCAACGGTGTGGGCTGGCACCTGTTGACTTCCGGGGCGTTCGTGTCTATGGTGATCCCGCTCACGGTGTTCTTCCTCTTAGAACGCTACATCGTGCGTGGATCGATGGCTGGTTCGATGAAGGGTTAATGAAGACTGTGGGGATGCAAAGCGCACCGTTCGCTTCCACATCGAAGGCGACTAGGACGGCTTGCGGATGCGGGGCCGGAGGTTTCGGACATGAAAGGATCTGGTCAAAGCAATGAATAAATCGCATGCACGTCTCACTATCGATCGCATCGATCGCCTGGTTCACGACCGCATTGTTCCTGCAGTGAATATCCACGCCATCCCGGTCGACGTCCTGCGTTGGGATGCCCCGGGAGAGCCGGTGTCCTTCGCTGAGGCGACGCAGGCCGACTATCGGCCGTCGGTATCCGGAGAGGCGTGGGGCGCACCTTGGTCGACCACTTGGTTCCGCCTCGAGACGATGATCCCGACGACGTGGCGCCCAGAGGAGGGTCGCATCGAGCTCACAGTCGATTTGGGATTCACACAGGCAAACCCCGGATTCCAGGCCGAGGGCACAGCATGGGGCGTCGACGGTCGGATCATTAAGGGTGTTCAGCCTCGCAACGCCCATATTCCGGTTCATGCTTCCGCTGGTCAGCAAGTCGTCGTTTATGTTGAGGCAGCGGGAAACCCGGACTTGGCTCGGAGCGGTGCCGAGTCGTTCATGCCGACGGAATTGGGGCGCCGAGAGACCGCAGGCACTGCCTTTCAGTATCAGCGCGGTGACTTTCTGCTAATACAAAGGGACGAAGTCGTATGGAGCCTGCTTCAGGACCTGAGGGTGTTGCGCGGCTTGGTGGACTTCCTGCCGGCGGATCGCCCGAGGAGAAGCCAGATACTCGAGGCGATGGATGCCGTGCTGGCAGTCACCGATCCGCACGATGTGGCGTCGACCGCAGGGGCAGCGCGCTCGGCATTGCGCCCAGTGCTGGCGAGTCCGGCGGTCCCATCGGCGCATGCCGTGGTCGCGACTGGTCATGCCCACATCGATTCGGCGTGGTTGTGGCCGTTGAGGGAGACTCGGCGCAAGGTGGCGAGGACGTATTCGAACGTCCTTGACCTCATGGAGGAGTACCCAGAATTAGTGTACGCATGTCCAGCGGCCCAACACTTGTCCTGGATCGAGATCGACTATCCGGAGTTATTTTCCCGTGTGCGTGAGGCAGTTCAGGTGGGCCGGTTCGTCCTCGTAGGGGGCATGTGGGTAGAGTCGGATACGAACATGCCCTCCGGAGAATCGTTGGTGCGCCAGTTTGTCGAGGGAAAGCAGTACATGCGGAACACATTCGGGGTGGAAACCCACGAGGTGTGGCTGCCGGACTCCTTTGGTTTCTCAGCAGCGTTCCCGCAGATTGCGAGGCGAGCGGGTTGTGGGTGGTTCCTCAGCCAGAAGCTGTCGTGGAATGACACGAATCAGATGCCACATCACTCCTTCCTGTGGGAAGGCATTGATGGGAGTCGCCTGTACGCACACTTCCCACCCGTCGACACCTACAACTCCGATCTGTCCGCTGCGGATCTCGACCGTGCGGAGCGCCAGTTCTCCAGTCCGGAGCGCGCGAACGTGTCTCTGGTGCCTTTTGGCTATGGTGACGGCGGTGGCGGCCCTGTCCGGGAAATGATGGAAGCTGCCCGCCGCACGGCGGATCTCGAAGGCTCTCCGAAGGTGTCAGTAGGGACGCCCGAAGAGTTCTTCATTACAAGTGAAGCGGAAGATGCGCGCCCACCAGTGTGGTGCGGCGAACTCTACCTGGAGCTGCACCGGGGGGTGTTCACCTCACAGTCGGCGACGAAACGGGGCAATCGACGCTCGGAGGCGCTTCTCCACGAGGCTGAGCTCTGGGCTGCGACGGCCTCGGTGCGTCGAGGCACCCCCTATCCTTATGACCGATTATCGAATCTGTGGCGCACGGTCCTTCTGGGGCAGTTCCACGACATTCTGCCGGGGTCTGCGATCGGGTGGGTATACGACGAATTCAAGGAGAAATACGCTGCGGTCCAAAGGGGCGCAGAGGAGATAACGACATCAGCATTGCGTAGCCTTTGCGGTGAGGGTAACACCGGAGCACCGCGTGTCATGGCCTCCGCAAATTCAATTCCGTTTTCCCTGGCTGGCGTTCCAGCCGGAGGTGTGGGAACGGCGCAGGCTCCGGAAACACGTACCCTCGCCGTCGAGGATGCTACGGGATGGACATTGAACAACGGTGAACTCCGTGTCCACGTAGGCCATGACGGTGCGATTGACTCGCTCATCTACGTGGCGCTCGACCGGGAGGTCCTTCTCCAGGGAGAGAAGGCGGCTGTCCCGCAGCTGTTCCGAGACAACCCAGCAAAATGGGATGCGTGGGATCTGGACCCAACCCCGGCAGGTACCGGTCGCACCCTGCTTGACGTCGAGGCGGTCTGTTTGGATCGGGAGTCGCCAGAGCCGACGGTAAGGGTCACGCGGAGGTTCGGTGGCAGTAGTCTGTCTCAGAGCATCAGCCTGGTCCCAGGCAAGGCACAGGTGGATGTGGTGTGCGATGTTGAGTGGCACGAGTCAGAGCACTTGTTGAAGATTGCCTACCCGGTTGATATCCATTCTGACCACTTCTCTTCGGAGATTCAGTTTGGCCATCTGAACCGGCCGCTGCATACGAACACAAGTTGGGACGAAGCCAAGTTCGAAGTGTGCGCACACCGATGGGTGTGCGTCGGGGAGTCCGGCTTCGGAGTGGGAATTGTCAACGACTCGATCTATGGGCATGACGTCGCAAAGGACGAATCGGGCAGAGGCGCCGTGATCCGTCAAAGCCTTTTGCGCGCGCCAAAGTATCCCGATCCCGATGCGGACCAGGGGAAGCACCGTTTCCGGGCCCGCATTGTCGTGGGGGAGGGCCTTGAAGAGGTTATCGCAGCGGGCTACGAGGTCAACTGTCCTCCCCGTCCGGTGGAGTCCGAAGGGCCGGTTGAGCCACTGGTGAGACCCGAGAACGAGGCTGGCTGCGCACTCCTCGACACCGTCAAACTTGCCGAGGATCGCAGTGGCGACTTGATCCTCCGTGTCTACGAGGCTCTCGGTGGCCGCGCGAGGATCCGCCTGCACGTCAGCGAGGAGATCACTCGTGCTGCTCTGACGGATCTATTGGAACGAGTGGAAAGTGAACTCCGCGTTGACGCGAACTCAGTTGTCGTGGATCTAAGACCCTTCGAGATCCTGACCGTCCGCCTGTCTTTGCGGCGGTGACCCGGAGTGGAGGAACACGTGATGAATGTCGATGTGCGGCCGATGTTGGAGCTCTGGTTTGGCAACTTTTTCGAGCCGTTCTTCTCCGATGTTGAGGCGGTACGTGAGGGGTTGGCGGATACTGCGCGTCTGGGCTTCACCACGGTGAACCTCGATTCCAAGCCATGGGAAGACTTCTTCGCTCGCTATCGCGGGGAGCCAGCAAGCGAGTATGTGGCAATGCAGGAGTTCATCATGTCGGAGTGCGCTGCGCTAGGCATGGATTACACGTGCCTTGCTCTGTACTTCTGCGGCGACAACCTCTATCCGAACATTCGCGATGTGCCGCCCGTTCGCGGCGAAGACGCGATTGGGATTAATGGCGAGTCCCTGGGAACCTACAAATACTGGTCCACCCGTGCCCGTCAGACAATGGTCGATCATGTCAAAGGCCTACTGCGCCTGTATGGCCAGGGGATGCGTAGGAGTGTGGACGGTCGCCCCGTCGTTCAGACGATGTTCGACCCGATGGTCAAACCCAGCTTCGATGAGGAGGGACGGCGGCATTACATCTCGTGGCTACGTCAGCAATACTCCTACGACCTCGATGCGTTGAACCGGAAGTACGACTTGGATGCGAAGAGCTTTGATGATCTCAGTCCCTGCGAATACTGGCTGCGACCGGAGGAACTGAGTTCAGCAGGCTGCGCCGTCCCGACGAAGGCTGACTTCAGTGGTGAGACGCCCGATCTCTTCCGATGGCTCGACAATCAGAAGTACCTCTCGGAGTTGACGGTTGAGTACTTCGCAACCATGGAGAGTTCCTGGTTATCCGAGGATACACGTGTGTTCTCGGAACCTGTCCTGCAGCAATGGGGTTACTTCTTCAATCCGCCAGGCCGAGCTGTGTGGCAAACAGGCCAGCGTGCATTGGACGTCTACAGGATTGCGCGTCACGTCGATTCGGCCCTGATCATTGCGGCTCCGCTGGACGCCGAGAATCGTCCGAACGCCTACGCCCTGTCCGTGGAGACTTCCATCGCGCGGTGTGCGAATGGTGGCAGGGACTTCACAGGAGGCCTCTATCTTGGCCGACATGTGAACGAGGATATTTATGCATTCGTCTCACCTGGTGAGGCGATCGCCACGGAGGTGGCCGGTGGCGCCCGCCGAATGCACGTCTACGGGTATTCCGGGCTTGATGATGGGGGCGTTCTGTGGCGAATGGGCAGCGACTTTAAACAGTCGATACGAGAGGCGAACCTGTGGGCGCAAAAAGTCATCCCATTGATCGATGCTCCGCGCGACAAGGAGGTCGCTCTGCTCTTTCCTGCGGAGATGAGCCTCTTCGAACCGGTCGAGGTTGACGAGGACGGGCGCCATCGCATGGATCTTCTGGGGTGGTACAAACAGCTCACGGACCTCGGGTGGCAGGTGGATATTCTGCACAAGGATCAGGTTGTCTCCGGCGCCCTGAGCGAATATCGCCACCTGGTGATCCCTGCGAACTCGATGTACCGCTTCAGCCGCGACGAGACTCTGGAAGGAGCAGTGCATGAGTTCGCGGAGTCGGGTGGGACTGTTCTCCATGGACCACACGACGCCCTAGTCGAGGCGGCGTTCGGGATCACAGGATCTGATGTGCCATACGACTGCATCAGCTGGGAGAAACAAGGAGTCATACCCCACGGATGGTCGACCGTGGCCTATGAATCGGCGGACGAGGAGTTCGGTGCATACTACGGCTCGGGTGAGACGGCCTTTGCGTGCACACACGTGGGTCGAGGTTCTGTGTACTCATTCGGGTTCGAGTACGGGTACGCCTATTCTCGACGGACGATGCCAGCGGTGCCGCCTCAATATGGGAAGCAGGACATCCATCCTGTCGTGTTATTCGACCGGACACCGGTCGGAGCGATCCTCGGGACCCCTGAGTCCGCGCCCATGCCCGAGAGTAGAGGCGTTGAAATAGCGCGCTTCGGACGCCACGCCATCATCGTGAACCATCGTTCCACCATGGTCGACCTCTCCGAGATGCGGGTCGAAGAACGGATCGAGATGGTTCCGTCGGCTCCGGGCTGGCTTCCTGGGCACTCGGCGATCTACCTGCTACTGGAAGCAAGCGGAGCATAAACGATGATCGGGAACTGCGGGTACAACGGCGAGGGGCGGCAACGGCGGCGTTGTACGGCTTGTAACGTTAGTGGGCTTAACAGTATTGCCAACACTGTTAAGCGTTTAGAGGAGTTTTCGTCCTGGTTTTTATCTGGCGCCAGGCAGGTGGATATGCCTAGTTAGGGAAGATAGTTTAGACGTCGTTGTAAGGACTTGTGGAGTATTTGGCCGCTTTCCCCACTGGTGGATTAGGTTCATGACGTAGTGTGTGTCGACGGGATTCATCTGGGCCGCAAGGCGGTCGTGGTGATTCTCAGACGCGTGAGCATGTGTTGGGTTCATATGTGACAAGGATGAAGAACACGCGCCTGGAAGGCCCGCATGAGCAGGGTCGTCCCTTCGGAGCTGACTATGTGCGGACCGCGCGCGCCAAGGGCCTCATCAAGTCGAAGGCTGTAACCCGCCACGCACTGCGCACCTCGCTCGTTCCGATGCCAACATTCTTCGCTTTCGCAGTAGCTACTCGTGTTGTTCGCTCGGTGATGCTTTCGGCTAAGAACCTCGAGTAGGTTGAGCTCTGCTTCAACGTTGAGCGGGGTGCCCCACCCATTGTAGTTTCTGCTGCTCGGTCTGATACTTGAAGCATGACGATGTGGAAAGTGTCTGATGACTGGTTTGATCGGCACACAACCCAAGACCTGGCATACCGAGTCCGGGTGCGTGTCATAACGCCGAAAGCGCTGGACTCCGCGTGGGCGCGCATTGTTGAAGAGCACGGTTCTGATGCCGAGGGTGTTGTGCCAATCGGCGGGGCTGCGCTCATCCGGGTCAACGACTGCGAGGCTGAGGCCATCAGCGGGGGAGAAGACGCCCTTGACTCTCTTGAGTGGGCGGTCAACGACGTTCTCGGTGAGGCCCTCAAGGGGGCCGAGGTGCTCGTTGTAAGCGAAGAGCGTTCCCTCGTCATCGACTAGGGAACGCTCTTCGGCTGCTTCTGAAATCAGCTGTGTGGTTAGGTGGTCATGCCCGATGCCCGGTCAGCTTCTTCAGTGCTCCTGATGAACCATGCGTTTGCCTGCGGCAGCCAGAAGAACGCAATCAGAAGGATCGAAATGATGGCCACTGCGACCGTTCCGCCACCACCGGACTCGAGGCCTGCGACGGTGCCTTGCGCGCCCCAAGGGAGCGACTTCTCTCAACGCAAAATAGGAGACGAGGCCACACAATCCGGCGTTCTGCCCGTAAAAAACCAGGGGGTTAGGCCTCTTCGTCCTCAGCGCGCAGGCGCGGAACCGATGCCATTTCAGGGTTCACGCCCACCTTGTCGGCGTAGAACTCGCGGATGACCTCCATGTCAGCGCGCACGTCGCCGGTCAGGGTGATGTTATGACCCCATCCGAAAGTCATTGTCTTCTTATCGACAAACCCGAGCTGAACAGGCAGGTGAGCGTCCGTCGCAATGCGGTAGAAACCGGACTTCCAGTAGTCGCGCGGGGACCTCGTACCCTTCGGGGTGAGCACGATGGTGAACTCATCTACGGCGTTCGACTGCTCCACAATCTGCCCAACGACACCGTGTGCGCCACTGCGATCGATCGCACGTCCGCCGATCCACTTGACGAACCTGCCGAAGATGGGGACCTTCACCACGGAGTCTTTGACGAGGAACGTGAACTCGCGGTTAATCGACCAGAATGCGAGCGCCATGAAAACGCCATCCCAGTTGGACGTGTGAGGTGCGCCGATGACCATGACTTTTTCAGGCAGGGGTTCGGCGGACAGAGTCCAACGCGAGAACTTCATGTACGTGCGGGCGATCAGCGGGCGTATTCGCACAGTGTCCCTCTCGATGGTGGGTGCTTCGGGGTGGTTGGGTGGCGTTCGACAATGATGGGCAACGAGGCGCATCATGTGGTCGTACTTCCTATCTAACGGTAGTACGACGGCTCGCGAGCGTGCATGAGCGTCCCACATGACGTGGTGAACGTCGCAGGTATGGGTAGGGGAATGCCGGCGTTAAGCCGATATTCTGGTTTCAGCCATTTGTGTGGGTCGAATGCGTGCCCACCGGCCATGTTCGCACTGACTGATTTAGGTGCTGCTGGCTGACTTGTTATTGAGGAGTTCATTTATGCCAACCCGCTCTGACCTGCGTAATGTCGCAATCGTGGCGCACGTTGACCACGGTAAGACGACCCTGGTCGACGCGATGCTCTGGCAGTCCGGCGCTTTTTCTGACCGTGACACCGTCGAGAAGACGGGCGAGCGCGTCATGGACTCGGGTGATCTTGAACGCGAAAAGGGCATTACGATCCTCGCGAAGAACACGGCTGTCCACTATCGAGGTCCAGCCGCTCAGAAGCTCGGCCTTGAAGACGGCGTTACCATTAACGTTATTGACACCCCCGGTCACGCTGACTTCGGTGGCGAGGTTGAACGTGGTCTGTCCATGGTTGATGGTGTTGTCCTGATGGTCGATGCTTCCGAGGGGCCGCTTCCTCAGACTCGCTTCGTTCTACGTAAGGCTCTGCAGGCACAGCTCCCGGTTGTCGTCGTTGTGAATAAGGTTGACCGCCCGGACTCGCGTATCGAAGAGGTCGTTTCTGAAACGACCGACCTTCTGCTGTCGCTGGGTGAAGATCTGCTGAATGACGGTATTGAAACCGATGTTGATTCTCTGCTCGATGTGCCCGTTATTTACGCGTCCGCCAAGGCTGGCGTGTGCTCGCTGGAAAACCCCGGTGACGGCCAGCTTCCGACCGAGGATCTCGAGCCCCTGTTTGAAACGATTCTGAACCGTATCCCCGGCCCAGAATACGAAGAGGACGTTCCGCTTCAGGCACACGTTACGAACCTTGACGCATCGCCGTTCCTAGGTCGTCTTGCTCTGCTTCGTATCCACAATGGCACACTGACCAAGGGTGCGAATGTGGGTCTTGCCCGCCATGACGGCACCATTCGTTCCGTGCGTATCACCGAACTGCTACGCACTGAAGGCCTGGAGCGCGTTTCTGCTGAGACTGCTGGCCCCGGCGATATCGTCGCTGTTGCCGGTATTGAAGACATCATGATCGGTGAATCGCTGGTCGACCTTGAAGATCCTCGTCCTCTGCCGTTGATCACCGTTGATGATCCGGCGATCTCGATGACGATCGGTATCAACACTTCGCCGATGGCTGGTCGTGTCAAGGGTGCGAAGGTCACCGCACGTCAGGTCAAGGATCGTCTTGACCGCGAGCTGGTGGGCAACGTGTCTCTGAAGGTTCTGCCGACCGAGCGTCCCGATGCCTGGGAGGTCCAGGGGCGCGGGGAGCTGGCTCTTGCCATCCTGGTCGAGCAGATGCGTCGCGAAGGCTTCGAACTGACCGTCGGTAAGCCTCAGGTTGTCACGAAGGACATTGAAGGTGTTCGCAGTGAGCCGATGGAACGTATGACTATCGACATTCCCGAAGAGTACCTCGGCTCCGTTACGCAGCTGATGGCAGCCCGTAAGGGGCGCATGGAAACCATGTCGAACCACGGTTCGGGCTGGATCCGCCTGGAGTTTGTTGTTCCGGCGCGCGGTCTGATCGGCTTCCGTACCCGCTTCCTCACCGAAACGCGCGGTACCGGTATCGCATCGTCGATCGCTGACGGCTACGCCCCGTGGCAGGGTGTCATCGAGCAGCGTCTGACCGGCTCGCTGGTTGCTGACCGTGCAGGCCAGGCAACTCCGTATGCGATGACGAACCTGCAGGAACGCGGTTCCTTCATCGTTGAGCCTTCTTCCGAGGTTTACGAAGGCCAGGTTGTTGGCGAAAATCCGCGTGGCGAAGATATGGACGTCAACATCTGCCGTGAGAAGAAGCAGACGAACACGCGTTCAGCTACCGCTGATGTGTACGAATCGCTGACTCCGTCGCGCAAGCTGACTCTTGAAGAGTCGCTTGAATTTGCGGCTAACGACGAATGTGTCGAGGTCACGCCTGAAGCGGTTCGCGTCCGCAAGGTCGTCTTGGATGCGCAGGAACGTTTCAAGATCGCAGCACGCGAGCGTCGCGCAGCGAAGTGAGTGGCGCAGCCACGCTTTACTAGCTCAGCTATAGATTCCGTCCCCGTCAGTTTTCCTTCTGAAACGATCCGAAGGCTGGTGGGGGCGGAACTTTTTTACCCGTGACCATGGTTTCGGCATCGATTCGGACCAGTCCACGTCGGGTTTCAATCTCGACGTAGTCGCGGGACGTTGTTTTGAGGGTGCCAAGAGCGTCATGGAGTCCGTCGGCTAAACGGTAGCGGACAACAACGCGTTCGCCGGGTGTCCATGCGAGCCATGGGAGTGGTGGTAGATTCGCGCCTTCGGTTATGTTGGCAGGAATTGCGCCCCGTGGGTCTTTGGAAAATCGCGCCTTCGCGTTGGTTTCGCTCGTGGGGGACGAGGTCTTGTCTTCGGCGCGATTATGCGCATTGGCGCTTTCAATTGGGGCACTTTGACTCATAAAGGAGATAATAGAGGGCAGAAGCTTCCCTATCGATTCCAATGAGGAGTTGCCATGACCTACGTCATCGCACAGCCCTGTGTTGACGTGAAGGACCGCGCTTGCGTTGATGAGTGCCCGGTCGATTGCATCTACGAAGGTGCGCGTACTCTCTACATTCACCCCGAAGAATGCGTGGATTGTGGTGCGTGCGAGCCGGTGTGTCCGACCGAGGCAATTTTCTACGAGGACGATCTGCCCGAGGAATGGTCGGATTACTACCGAGCAAACGCTGACTTCTTCAAGGATCTTGGTTCCCCCGGTGGCGCGCAGAAGACCGGTGTCCAGGACTTCGACGATTCGATGATTGCTGGACTTCCTCCGCAGAATCAGGACTGAGTCGCTAACGTGTCTATATGACCACGTTGCCTCATTCTTTATATCTTCCTGCATTTCCGTGGGATCAGCTTGCTCCCGCGAAGGCGCTTGCTTCGTCGCATCCCGATGGGATCTGCGATCTTTCGGTGGGAACCCCCGTCGATTCGACTCCGGGTTTTATCCGCGAGGCACTTTCGGTAGCGTCGGATGCTCACGGTTATCCGACGGTTATTGGCACTCGGGAAGTGCGCGAAGCGATCCTTGCATGGGGGCAACGTCGCAATATGGTGGACGTTGGCTTGTCCGGCGTTATTCCCACCATCGGTTCGAAGGAAGCGGTTGCCTGGATTCCGCGTCTGCTGGGAGTTGGCCCGGGGGATACGGTGCTTGTCCCAGAGGTTGCTTATCCGACCTATGACATTGGTGCGCGTCTTGGTGGAGCAACCCCCGTTCCAGTTGATCCTAGGAAGCCGGATACGTGGCCGGATGCCGTTCTTGTTTTCCTCAATTCTCCTGGAAACCCGGATGGTCATGTCCTGTCAGTTGACGAACTTCGTGCCGTTCGTCAGTGGGCGCGTGAGCACGATGCCGTTGTCGTGTCCGACGAGTGCTACGCGGCCCTGCCCTGGGCCGAGCCCTGGATCTCGGAGGGCGTCCCCTCCCTCCTCGACGAGGCCGTGTGCGAGGGCGACCCGAGCGGCCTCCTCGTCCTCTACTCGCTCTCCAAGCAGTCGAACCTCGCGGGGTATCGCGCCGCACTCGTCTACGGGGATCCTGAGCTCGTCGCCCCGATCGTCGAGGTCCGCAAGCACTCTGGACTGATGGTTCCTGCTCCCGTTCAGCATGCGATGGCAATCGCTCTTCGCGACGAGGCGCATGTCGAGGCTCAGCGTGCTGTGTACGAACGGCGACGTAGCAGGCTGGTCGAAGCGTGCGGTAAAGCTGGCCTCGTGAATGATGAAAATTCTGTTGCCGGACTCTATCTCTGGCTCGCACATCCGCGCACGCAGGATTCGTGGGTGTTGGTTGACGCGTTCGCGAAACTGGGAATTCTGGTTGCCCCCGGTGATTTCTATGGGGAGGCTGCGAAGGGGCGTGTGCGAGTGGCTCTGACGGCAAGTGATGAGCGAATCGAGGCTGCCTCGCAGCGCCTTGAAACGTGCGTCAATTTCCTCGCGTAAGGGGAAACTCTCCCGGGTGTGATGTCTTCCTGTCTGCGAATAATGATCCACACTTAGCATGTTATTGACTAGTCCTTTACAATAACTTTGAAGAAAGTTTAATGTTCTAGCGCTTTACAGGTCGAACAGCGGCGTATAGAGTGACAGAAATAACGGACTTTCGTCCTAAGTGGCGATTGTGGTCGCAGTGAAGCGACTCGTTGAGAACGAAAGCGCTTTCGCGCATTCTTCCAACCTGTGTGCTTGCATGGCTCCGCATTGCCCAACGCGTTAAGGAGTCCTCATGGCCAAGGCAAAAGTGGAATCGGTCGACACTACTCCCGACAGTGTGCTTACCGTCGGGGAAAAGAAGATCGTTCTCCCGCGCACCAGCGCCTCCGTCGGTAATGATGGCTTGAGCGTCTCCCGCTTGCTCGCCGACGGCGACGTAGTCAGCCTCGACCCCGGTTTTACGAACACAGCGTCATGCCAGTCTGCGATTACCTACATCGATGGCGGTGCGGGAATTCTGCGCTACCGCGGTTACCCGATCGAACAATTGGCAAAGCGCTCGTCGTTCCTAGAGGTTGCTTACCTGCTGATCTACGGCGAACTCCCTGATGCCTCCACACTGGAAAGCTTCATTCGCGCCGTCCACCGCCACCGCTTGCTTCACGAAGACTTCAAGGCTTTCTTCACCGCGTTCCCGCACAGGGGCCACCCCATGGCGATTCTCCAAGCGGGTGTCGCAGGCCTGGCAACCTACTACGAAGACACGCTTGATCCGCGCGACCGCACTCAGTTGGATACCGCGCTGGTTCTTCTGCTGGCGAAGGTGCCGACCATGATCAGCTACATCGCGAAGCGCGCCGCAGGCTTGCCACTGCTGTACCCAGACTCGCAACGTAGCTACACCGAAGACTTCATCCGCATGACCTTCGGTATGCCCTATCAGGCGTACGACATTGATCCTGCGATTGTTCGAGCACTCGATATGTTGCTGATTCTTCATGCTGATCACGAACAAAACTGTTCGACCTCGACCGTTCGTCTGGTCGGCTCCTCGCAGGCGAACCTGTATGCATCTGTTGCGGCCGGCGTGGGCGCGCTTGCTGGCCCATTGCACGGTGGCGCGAATGAAGCGGTTCTGCGCATGCTCAATCAGATTCGCGACACAGGTGAGTCGGTTCAGAGCTATGTGGACAAGGTGAAGTCGAAGGCTGAAGGTGTACGTCTGATGGGCTTCGGGCACCGCGTGTACAAGAACTACGATCCGCGCGCGGCTCTGGTGAAGGAAACCGCACACGATGTTCTGTCTCGCCTCGGCAAGCGCGACGAGCTCCTGGATATTGCGATGGAGCTTGAAGATATCGCTCTGAATGACGATTACTTCAAGGAGCGCAAGCTCTACCCGAATGTCGACTTCTACACGGGTCTGATCTACTCGGCGATGGGATTCCCGACCAAGATGTTCACGCCACTGTTCGCACTTGGTCGCCTGCCCGGTTGGATTGCGCAGTACGTTGAAATGACCGAGGATCCGTCGACGAAGATTGGTCGCCCGCGTCAGGTGTACGTTGGCTCGACTGAACGCGACTATGTGCTTCTTCGCCAGCGCTCGGCTCGCGTGATTGACTAACGCGCTGTCGGGTTTGCGCTCGGCGCATAGCCAAAGTCCTTGCCGCGCGTGGACGAGGCCGATCAACTGAACGTCAACGGGGGTGGTAGACCGTGGTCTGCCACCCCCGTGAGCATGAAAAGGATCGAGCCTTCATCAGTTGGTTGCATGTAGCTCATCGTTCAATTCGATGCCCTTGCCACCGCGGGCCAGTGCTTCGATTCGACCCGACTGAGAATTGCGTCGGAACAAGACATTTGATGCGCCTGCAAGCTCGCGCGCTGCAACCGTCCGAGGTTCTGCGAAGAGGCCGTTCGAACCGGGGACGACGCCACCGGATTCCATGACGGCAACCTTTGCTCCTGCGGTCAAGTACAGACCAGCTTCGACGACGCAGTCGTCGCCAAGAGGAATTCCGAGACCGGAGTTTGCGCCGAGCAAGCACCGCTTACCAAGCTTCACGCGCTGGCGGCCACCGCCGGACAGGGTGCCCATTGTGGATGCGCCGCCGCCCACGTCGGAACCGTCGTCGATGACAACGCCCTGAGAGATACGGCCTTCAACCATGGATCGACCGAGGGTGCCGGCGTTGAAGTTCACGAAACCGGCGTGCATGACGGTTGTTCCTTCAGATAGGTAGGCGCCCAGGCGTACGGTTGCACCGTTTGCAATACGCACGCCCTTCGGTACGACGTAGTTCACCATCGGGGGGAACTTGTCGACGCCGATCACGGTGATCGGGTGGCCAAGGTGAGCGCGCATACGCAGACGTGTTTCTTCGAAGTCTGCGACTGCGCACGGGCCCTCGGAGGTCCATACGACGTTGGGGAGGCGAGCAAAAATACCGTCAAGATTGATGGTGTTCGGCTTTTTCATTCGGTGGGAAAGCAGGTGGAGGCGCAGGTAGGAATCCGCAGTGGACTGCGGTTGATCGTCCAGATCTGACCTGCAGGTGACAACCGTGGTGCGAACACCGCGCGCATCATTGTGGCGCTGCATGTGAGTCAGGGTGTCGAGCAGATCTGTGTCATCGCCAGGTTCCATCTGACCCAGGTGTGGGCGCGGGTACCAGACGTCGAGAGTCTCGCCGTTCTTCGTCACTGTTGCGAGGCCAATGCCCCATGCCTGATTCGTATCCATGGGCTTACTGTAAAGCGAGAGTGCCCGCTGTGGGGTGCCCATTCCGCCTTTCGGCAGGTTTGCAAGGTGTGATGAGTGCTCCCAAATGCTGGGAAAGTTCAGCGAGGCTGGCGATGATCCCAGAGATCTGGCCAGAAAACACCAATTTCTTCAGCCATCGTGTGAACCAGTGGGAGTGAAATCCCGACAACGTTGTGGTGATCGCCGTCGACCCCAGCAATGAAGGGTCCGCCAAGACCGTCGATCGTGAAAGACCCCGCAACGTGGAGCGGTTCGCCGGAGTCTACGTAGGCATCAATCTCGGCGTCGCTCATCGAGCCGAATCGGACGATGGTTGAAGTCGAGGCGTGGGTGCGCGCAATCAGAGCGTAGGAATCTAGCGGGGTAGAGGGATCTCGCTCGACGAGCGCTGCGCTATGGCCGGTCCACAGAATTGCTTCGGAGCCTCTGAAAGCTCGGATGCGCTCGCGTGCAATTTCTGCAGTGTGGGGCTTGCCCAGCATCTGCCCGTCCTGCAGCAGCATCGAATCGCACGCAACGACGAGGAGGCGTTCGCAGTGGGCCTCGTCGATCACAATCGTGCCATCGACTAAGCCGGAAATGACCGCACCGCACTTCGCGTCTGCCAGGGTTGTCACCTGATCGCCGGGCGAAGGAACGCCGGCGCTACGCGCGCAGAAGTCGGCGAGCACGAGGTCTTCATCAACGTCGGATATGCGAACAATAGGTGTGATGCCAGCGGAAATCAGAGTTGCTCGGCGAGCCGGTGACTTTGAGGCAAGAAGAAAACGCATAGGTCTATTTTGCCTTTTCAATCGGCAATTGATACATCTTGATAATTGTGTGCAGTAACTGCACGAATCTGTCAAACGTGATGTACGCTACTGAAGTATCTGTGTGGATCTGTATGTGAAGGGGAGAGATGGACAGCGCTGTGCCCAATGGCGAAGCTCAAGCTCACCAGTCTCAGTCCCCTACTTCGGACGACCATCAGACCGTTAAACGCTACGTTCCCCGCCTTTTGGGCGGTCCTCTGACGATGAGTGCCGACGAGCTCGCCCAGCACGCTGGTACTACCGTTGAACAAATCAATGACTTTTGGAATTCACTGGGATTCCGCCCCCCTGAGCCTGGCGAAAAGACGTTCACCGAACGTGATCTGGACGTGTTCGTCTCGTGGAACGACATGATTGATTCACAGGCGATTGACACGGCAACCAGCCATTCGCTTCTGAGGGCGAATTCCCACTTGGCCGATCGTCTAGCGCTGTGGCAGTGTGAAGCGCTTGTTGAAGACGCGGTGCGACGCCTAGGCTTGGATGACACGACGGCTCGCCTCTACGTTCTAGACCATATGAAGGACCGTGTCGAGGCATTCGAGAGGATGTTCATTCACTCGTGGCAGCGTCAGATGGAGGCATTGCTGTCGCGCTTGGATAAGGAAGTGTCCCAGCGCGGTCACGAGAACTCCAAGGCTCGGTTCCCACTCAATCGTTCGTTGGGCTTTGTCGACATGGTGTCCTACACGTCCTCGTCGACAATCCTGGGTGGTGAGGTCGTCGAACTGATCGAGCACTTTGAAGCCGAATCGCGTCAGGCGATCACGCAGGCTGGCGGTCGCGTGGTGAAGACGCTGGGCGATGCTGTTTTGTACATTGCCGACGATCTTGAGACCGGTTTGAACGTGATTTTTTCGCTGATTGAGCGCTTGAATGCGGATGATACGATCCTTCCTGTTCGTGCATCTTTCGTCCGTGGCGATGTCTTCTCACGTTCGGGTGACGTGTTCGGCCCGACGGTGAACTTGGCTTCTCGTTTGGTTGATATTGCGCCGGTCGGTCAGATTTTGACGGACCCAGCGACCGCTACTGCCGTTGCTTCGAAGGCGGGGGATGGGTATCGCTTGGAGGAATTCCCCTCCGCGGACCTCCACGGATTTGGTCCGGTTTCCCCCTACTTGCTGACGCTCCAAGACTAGGGGTGCCGCTTTTAGGTACGAGGCCGGGCACTTTGACGTGCATGAGCTTCTCAACAAACCCGTGTCCAAAAGGTCAAGAAATCTGAAAGAAATTATCTTGAAAGTATATGATGGGGTACGTGACTACTGTTCTGCTCGTTGAAGATGATCCCGCGATCAGCGAACCTCTCGCTCGCGCCCTTGGCCGCGAGAACTACGAAGTGCGTGCGCACGGCACCGGTCGTGGCGCACTCGCTGAAGTAGATGGCGCTGACCTCGTTCTGCTTGACCTTGGCCTTCCAGACATGGATGGTCTGGATGTCGCGCGTGAAATTCGTGCGTCGGGAAAGAGCGTTCCGATTCTGATCCTGACGGCGCGCACTGATGAAGTCGATATGGTTGTTGGCTTGGATACCGGCGCCGATGATTACGTGACCAAGCCTTTCCGCCTTGCAGAACTTCTTGCGCGCGTCCGTGCTCTTCTGCGTCGCACGGGAACCGAAAGCGTCGAGGGTGACCTGGGCGCTCAGGATGTTCGCGTTGATGTGAACGCTCACCGTGCTTTCGTTGGTTCAACAGAATTACAACTGACGGCGAAGGAATTCGACCTGTTGCGCGTACTGCTTCGCGACGCGGGAAGCGTTGTCGAACGTGACGCTCTGATGCGTGAGGTCTGGGGATCGGACCCGACAGGATCCACGAAGACTCTGGACATGCATGTCTCATGGCTTCGTCGAAAGCTTGGCGATGATGCGACCAAACCGCACTACATCACCACCGTCAGGGGTATGGGCTTCCGTTTCGAAGTTCGCTGACACACTGACAACCTTATGGGGCCCGCGGCGAATCCTTCGCCGCGGGTAACCTATTTCAGGGGAACGATCTGACAGCATCGCTTCGCCGGGAATCGTAGGGAATGAAAGGGACCCATGCGTAAAAAAGCCGTTCGCATGATTGTCACCGCTGTTGCAGTGGTGTGTTTCCTGATGGGTATTCCCGGTGCGGTCGCAACCTCCACCATTGTGTGGAACTCTGATTGGGATCGCGTCCAATCCCGGGCACAGACGATTGTGAACACAATCGATCGTCGTATAGCGACTGGTGCAGATGTCGATCAAGACACGGTCACTTCTTTGGCGAAACCAGTGACCGACATGCAGGGGAATGCCTATATCAGTGTGAACACGCGCCAACACGGACTGATGCTTGCCGGGGAAAAACCCCGGGGAATGTCGTTCGTCGTGCATGCGTCATCCACGGCGGGAACGTCGATCCGCATGGAAGTATCCGCAGAACAAACGCTGAAACGTATCGCATTCGTGTTCGGAATCTTTATTGCCGGAATCGCAGTGTGCCTGCTGGTTGGTTTAGCCCTTGCCCTCCGCTTTTCACGCCAGCTATCCGCGCCCCTCATCTACCTGGCAGCCCACGCTGAGCAGGTCGGTGCGGGCCAGGTTCGTGCTCAGGTCAAACCTTCGGGCATCGAAGAAATCGACTTGGTCCAAGAAGAACTGTCGCGTACCAGTGAACGCATGGCGGGCAGGCTAGCTGCCGAACGTCAGTTCGCAGCCGATGCGTCACACCAGCTTCGCACTCCACTGACTGCACTTTCCATGCGCCTCGAAGAGATTGAAATGATCTCCACTGAACCCGAGGTACAAGAAGAAGCTCGCAACTGTCTCGAACAGGTCGAACGCCTCACGGGCGTTGTGGCTGAACTCCTTGATGCGAACGCCCGAGCATCTGCGCAAACTGAAGCAATCCACATTCTTGAAGCGTTCAACACACAGCGCGAAGAATGGGAATCCGCGTTCGAAAAAGCCGGGCGCAGCCTCGTATTCACCGACGAAGCTGAACTGCCGTTGCTTGCCGACGCCAGCAAGCTTTCCCAGGTCCTTGCCACATTGATTGAAAATTCGCTGAACTACGGTGAAGGCACAACCCTGGTCGTCGCACGGAAGTCGGCGAACAAGCGCGGAGTCATTATCGAAGTCTCAGACGAAGGATCGGGTGTCGCCGATGATCTTGCTCCCGATATTTTTGCCAAGGGAGTTTCCGGCCACGGTTCGACGGGGATCGGCTTAGCGCTGGCGAAAGACCTGACTCAAGCGATGGGTGGGCGTCTGGAACTGACACAGAACCATCCTCCGGTTTTCACCGTTTCGCTTTCTGCGATTCCTGCTTCGATGGACCCGGATCACGTCATGCCACAGGGATCGGTTGTCTCGATGGGGCGTCGTTCTCGTCGCTTCTGAAATTGGCGTTGCTTTCGCGCGCATCCCAAAGGAAGAACAATGAGGCTCTGACGTCGCCGTGAACGTAGGTGCGCCCATAAGCCCCTTGCGACTAGATTAAGAGCCATGGATCAAGCCAAGGACACTCGTCCGGTTGTTGCAGTAATTGGCGGTGGGCAGCTTGCCCGAATGATGGCGGAAAGTTCGATCGCCCTCGGCTTTGAACTTCGTGCGCTTGTTGAAGCCTCGGATGGCGCAACAGGGCAGGCACTCGCCACGTCGATCGTCGGAATGCCAGGCGATACCTGCGCCGTTGCACAGCTGATTGACGGCGCGGATGTGGTCACGTTCGAACACGAACATATTCCGGCTTCGGTCTTTGACGCCGCCGAGGGTCACCTTCCAGCAGAGCCCCCGCGAACCGCGTTGCTGTATGCCCAAGACAAACTTGCAATGCGCGAAAAGCTGACCGAGCTGGGCATTCCATGTCCCCGTTGGGCGAAAGTGTCCACCCTTGAAGAACTCGCCTCTTTCGGTGATGCTGGCACGTGGCCGATCGTCGTGAAGACTCCGGTCGGCGGATATGATGGCCACGGTGTACGAGTGATTCACCAAGCTGAAGACGCCGTCGATTGGCTTGCCAAAGGAACTCTTCTTGCCGAAGACTGCGTCCCCTTCACCTCAGAAGTCGCCTCCCTGAGCGCACGTACTCCCTCCGGTCAGATCGCATCCTGGCCGGTCGCATCCACCGAACAGGTGGACGGAGTCTGCTCCGTGGTTACCGCGCCTGCTCAAGGCCTGACTGAGGAAACACGTGCCCAGGCCACATCGATTGGTGAAACGGTCGCGCGTGAACTTGGCGTCACGGGTGTCCTAGCCGTCGAAATGTTCGTCGTCGGACAAGGAAGCGACCAGCACGTCCTTGTGAACGAGCTTGCGATGCGCCCACACAACACCGGCCATTGGACGATCGATGGGGCGTTCACCAGCCAATTCGAACAGCATCTTCGCGCTGTCCTTGACCTGCCCCTCGGTTCAACAGACCTCGTCAATCCTGGAACACACGCGGTCATGGTGAACCTGCTTGGCTCCGAATTCGTCGACCCAGCACGCCACCTTGCCTCTGCGCTCGCAGACCACCCGCGCGCCAAAGTGCATCTCTACGGCAAAGAGGTTCGCCCCGGGCGCAAACTCGGTCACGTCACCGTCGTCGACAAGGACCCAGCCGTTGCGCGCGCCGAAGCTGAAGCCGTTGTCGCCACTCTGCGTGGCTAACGCTCACGTTTCGCCTCTCGTTCTTCGTCATCGACGAGGCCGGGTGGCACTCACACCCCCGATCCGTAATCATGCCCGCATACATGACCCATTGACCGTTTTAGTGAAGGAGCCATCGATGACAACCGAAACACACCAGCTCGATATCACTCTGACAAAGACCGGAGACAACCCTGCAGTCGGTATCGTCATGGGATCCGATTCCGACTGGCCCACCATGGAACCCGCTGTTGCTGCGCTCGCAGAATTCGGTATCGCCTGCGAGGTGGGTGTGGTCTCTGCACACCGTATGCCCGAAGACATGGTTGCGTACGGGCGAAGCGCTTCCGCTCGAGGTTTGCGCGTCATCATCGCTGGCGCAGGCGGTGCGGCGCACCTGCCGGGTATGCTCGCAGCCCTTACGGAACTTCCAGTCATCGGTGTTCCCGTTCCTCTCAAACACCTTGATGGTGTCGATTCCCTGCACTCGATCGTCCAGATGCCGGCAGGCGTTCCCGTTGCTACGGTTTCGATTGCCGGTGCGCGCAATGCTGGCCTTCTGGCAGCACGAATCCTTGGAGCAGGTGAAGGAGCCCAGGCCGAGAAACTGCGCGCCCAAATGCGTCAATTCCAAGTTGCTCTGCGCGACGTTGCAACGGCAAAGGGGAGCGCCCTAGCTGACACAGTGAAAGCTTCGTTGAGCTAAGCATTAACGCCAAGACAAACGTGGCTCCGCAAGATTCCCGCGGGCATCGTGGCTCGCACTGTGTGTGACGGAAGTACGACCTAGCTGGGCCTCGCCAATAGGTGGACAAAGGCGGAAGAAACCGACGAAGTCCTTTGAGGCGGCTATACGGCGACTAGGATGAGAGCATGAGCATTCTTGTCACTGGTGGCGCTGGATATATCGGATCCCACGTAGTCCGACTGCTATTGGAACGAGGCGAAAAGGTCATCGTTGTCGATGATCTTTCAACGGGCACAGCATCAAGGGTAGAAGGCGCAAAACTCATCACTCTTGATATCGCTACCGATAGCGCAAGCACAGATCTTGCGAACGTCATGCTGGATGAAGACGTCACTGCCGTTGTTCATTGTGCAGCACGAAAGCAGGTAGGGGAGTCGGTTCGACGCCCCATGTGGTACTACCAGCAGAACATTGGTGGCCTCGCGAACGTCCTTCGCGCCATGAACGATGCTGGTATTGAACAGATCATCTTCTCATCGTCAGCCTCTGTTTACGGAATGCCGGACGTTCATATCATTAGCGAAGATACCGAATGCCATCCGATTAATCCCTATGGTGAAACGAAGCTTATAGGCGAGTGGATGATGCATGACTGCGAGGTCGCATGGGGCCTCAAATGGATCGGGTTGCGCTACTTTAATGTTGCCGGTGCTGGTTGGGATGATCTAGCAGATCTGGCAATCTTGAACGTGGTTCCGATGGTTCTCGATCGTGTTGAACGCGATGAGCCCGCCAGGATTTTCGGATCGGATTATGACACTCCGGACGGTACATGCGTTCGCGACTACATCCACGTTCGAGATCTTGCAGAAGCTCATATCGCTGCCCTCGATGCTCTTGCTGATTCTCGTCCACTTCAACATAACGTCTTCAACGTTGGAACCGGGAGGGGCACTTCTGTCCGCGAAATCATTGACGGACTGCGCCGTGTTGCCGGTTGGGATTTCGAAGTCGTTGAGGAATCGCGGCGTGCGGGTGATCCCCCCGTCCTTGTTGGGGACGCAACACGGATCAGTGAAGAACTCGGTTGGGTAGCACGCCATACGCTTCACGATATTTTGGAGTCAAGTTTTTCCGGCTGGCAGGCCGGACCTCGCCGTATCGACGTGACAAAGTACATGAAGTAAGTCTTCGATTACTTGCGGTGTGGGGGATGATCGTTACGACCATCCCCCACACACCGTTGCATGATCTTCAGCTTGAAACTGAGAATTAACCGTTGATGATATTGAAATCTTCGATGGAGAGTGAGCCTGAACGCAGCTTCTCAAAGAAATCAGGGGCTGTTGTTCCTTCAAGAAGGACAGCAGAGGTGCCCATATCAGTCTGATAGTTAACCTCGTCGATTGGGGGCGCACCGATCAATCCGTTATTCGATGCAGAGCGGAAGGCCAAAACAAGCTTCGCAACATCGACAACGGACGAATCCTCATCAACAGTGAAGGACTCAGAGCCAGCTCGCTCAAGGCGTAAAGTACGTGCAGGGTTAACAAATGTTTCGGTGCTTGCGGACTTGTCAATAACTTTTGAAATCACCTGACGTTGCCGCTCAGCACGACCAATATCGCCCTTCGGATCCGAGTAGCGCATACGTGAGAAGGCGAGGGCTGTCGTCCCATCAACGTCGCTACATCCAGCTTGCCAGACAAGCCCAGAAGGATCATCGCTGACATCACCGTCGAAACATACATTGATTCCGCCAACGGCATCGACAATATTCGCAACGCCACCCATGCCGACCTGAACATAGTGATCAACGTGCAATCCGGTCAGATTTTCAACTGTCTGTGTCAGCAGATTTGCTCCACCATATGCGAAAGAAGCATTGATCTTGTCCCAGCCATAGTCGGGGATCTCCACGTAGCTGTCGCGCGGGATGGAGAGGGCTGTTGCTTGACCATTCTGAGCGACGTGAACCAACATAATGGTGTCCGAGCGATCATTCCCGTCAAAATCATCCTGCACTGCGCCGTCTGCGCGGGAATCAGATCCCGCTAAAAGATAGGTTGTACCGGGCGTGTTCGCTCCGCTTGTCAAAGCGTTTGTTCGACCAAGGTGAGAATTAGCATCCCACACCAAAAAAGCTCCCCACGCAACGATCAGGACAAGAAGGGCGACCACAAGGGAGACGAGTTTGCGTCCCCAATGAGCAGAACGTTTCTTTGGTGCTACAGGGTGACGAAGTGACGCTTTCGAAGAGACAGCGTTCGTTGATTGACCCCGTGGTTGAAAGCGCTGAACAGAAAACGTGGTTGTTGACATTCCACGTTGGCGAGATTCCTGAGTAGGTGGAGTATGAGTGATCCCGCTAGGCTTCGACATCGTGCGACCCGGAGTATAAGCAGGGGGATTTGCTGTTTGCCGATGCTCGCTTGAATCTGAGTTTCGCCCCACGCGATGTTTGCGTCCGGGAGCAAAAGATGGAGGAAGATTTTCAGCAGGTTGGTCAGCGGTTGTTGGGAGCAAAGAACGCTTCGGCATCTGTTCATCTGCTGATTCTGATCCGATTCGCCACGCATGCGGTTCGGCATCGTCTGCCGCAATACCGCTGACACGAGGGCGTTCACGGAGCCGAATAACGGGGCGCTGAAGAACCTGATCCTTCGAATCTGCTCCCGATTCTGAGGACGAAATAGCTCGCTGTTCGACAGAGAGGCGAGGAATGCCCGGAGAATCAGGGTGGCGTGTCTCGCCATTCACCTTCTTTACATCCGCGCGTGTAGGACGCTTTCGACCAGATGAAGGGACGAAAGAGGGAGGTTCGGTGCTCATCGGTTCGGGGGACAGGTTGCAGGGACAGGTTGAGCGGTGTCGGTGGAAGCAGATGATGCAGTACCTGACACGGCAGTCGTGTCAGATTCATCTTGTTCTTCAATGACTCCGCCGGAAGAGGAGGAAGAAGCCTGAGCAACTGATTGAGTGGAATCAGCAGGTGCGTCTTCATAAGGGATCGTCATTTGAGCCCCGGTCCCGTCGGTGTACTCTGTACCGCCCGGTAGCTGAGTGTCAGTTGCTAATGCCTGCCACAATGGTCGCGAAAGGTATTCAATCTCAATCACTCGGTTGGGATCCTCGGGGGCTTCAGCCCACGGCATCGTTGTGAAGCGAATGTTCGATGCCTGCAACTTCAGCATGGAGGCAAACAGACCGGCATCAGCGTTAATGTCGCCGAAGTTCGGTGACACTGTAAGAGAAGCAATTGCTGCCTGAACGAAAGAAATCAGGGCGGGGAAATCAGTAATAAAGTTTCGGGACAAAAGTTCACGAAGCGCTGCCGCGATCAGCTGTTGCTGGCGTCCAATACGAGAGATATCTGAACCGTCGCCGACATTTTTACGAGCGCGCGCGTACGCTAGCGCGCTATTCGCGTCGAGGTACTGGCACCCTGCCTCAAGATCGAGACCGGACGCGGGATCGTACATTTCTTCAGGAATATCTAGCCACACGCCACCGACAGCATTGATCAACCCTTTAAAGCCGGTGAAGTCAACAACAATGAATCCGTCAATCGTTAAACCAGTCAGTTCTTCGACCGTTGCTTTGGTACAGGCAACGCCACCTGCCAGATCGTTTGTGCCGGCACCCATTGCAAATGCTGAGTTAAACATTCCGTAGTACGACGACGTAATCGAACCATCTGAACGCATACACGAAGGGATATGGGTCAGAAGATCGCGAGGAATGGAGACAAATGTGACTTCCGAACGATCGGCGGAAATATGGGCGATCATCGTCGTGTCGGACTGAATCGTCGTCAGTTCTTCGGCGTCACCGTAGTCAGAGCTTTGGTTATAGCGTGAGTCGACACCGGAGACAAGAATATTGATCGGTTGTCCCACATAAGCATCGATGAGCTTCATTGGTTCTGGTTTGGTGGATTGAGGTGCCTCAAGCGCGGAAATATCCAGCGACGCGTTCTTTACCTGATTGGCAAGGCTCCGATAGACGAAAGCCGCAGTGGAGCCAACGAATAGCGTCACGGTCAAAAGAGATGCGAGCACGGTTCGCAGAACACCAAAACGGAAGGGGTTCCGTGCGGCATGCTGAACCAGGTTTGCCCGATTCTTCAACGTTTTTTTACTCATCGGTGTCGATCGTAGCGTGAATAGAAGCGTTTTCGGCGGTTGGGCACCCAAAAGTGGCGTTTTTAATCGCCCGTGTTGTTCAGAGTGGTACTTGGCTCACTTGAGGGATTCCCGGGCTCGTCGGTGGTGTGAGTATGCGTCGTCAGAGGGGATTCGCGCGAAGGTGGGTCGTTGCGAAGCGCGACTTGGCGGGCAAGAAGAGTGATTCGTTTTTCCAGCGCCATGGAATTGCGATACGACGCGCTCATCTGGGCGAGTACACAGATAATGAGGGCGTAGACCAAAAGGTTAATGCCCCGTTCTACACCGACAACCCGCGCAATCTGGTTCAGAAGTGGCGGATACACAATTGTGATGATGGCAAAGATAACGATGACGAGGATCAGTAGCCGTTGGGCGGCAAGATGCGATTGGCTTTGAACTGGGCGAACCAGTAGCCACGTGACAAGGGCAAGACCGATGATCAGTAGGGCGCGGATAAGAAAATACTCTGTCATCATCGCTCCCACATAAGATCAACAAGAATATTGACGCCGTTTAAAAGGGATTGTCCCTTAGCTTGCGAATAGTCCGAATACGTGATGTGGACCGGGTACTCAGCATAAGGCAAGTGAGTGCGTGCCAACTGAGAATTAATCTCCGAGGCGTGTGCCATGCGGTTGTGATGCAGGTGCACGTGGCTAAAAGCATCACGGTTCAGAGCTCGAAGCCCGTTGTGTGCATCCGACAGACGAAGCCCCCCGAGTAGACCGGAAATGAATGCCACTGTTCTTAGCGCAACGCGACGTAGTAGCGGAACGGACTTGCCGTGTCTTCCTAAGAAACGAGATCCAAGCACGAAACCCAGCTGATTCTCTTTCCCGTATTCCACCATTGAACGAGCATCTTTCGGATCGTGTTGACCGTCAGCATCAAAAGTGACAATCCAGCGCGCCGATGTATGAGTCTTCACCCATTCGATTCCTGTTTGCAGAGCTGCGCCCTGACCAAGATTGATCGGGTGGGTAATGACAGTGGCTCCATGTGAGCGGGCGACCTTGGCAGAATCATCGTTTGACCCGTCGTCTACACAGAGAATCCGAGAAAAATAAGGCATCAAAGCATCGATAACGGTGCCGATCATCTGTCCCTCGTTGTACGTAGGGATGATGATCCACGTATCGTCATCAATCCTCATGACCGCTATTCTCGCACTCTTATATGCAGCGTGGCGACGTGAGTGTATGGGGATGAAGAGCATTGAGAGGAAAGAAACGTCGCCGGTACAGTAGGAGTGTTGCCTATGAAAGGATGACCGGTGAGTATTCAAGCAAGCGCGGATGTGAGCGAGAACGCCTCAGTTCCGCCTTCGTGCGCGGTTTGGCATTGCGCTCAGATTCGCGAGGCCGCGATTCTGGGCGAGAACTGCATCATCGGTCGTGGCGCGTATATCGGCGAAGGTGTCAGGCTGGGAGCTAACTGCAAAGTTCAGAACTATGCCTTGGTGTACGAACCTGCCCTATTGGGTGACGGAGTTTTTATTGGGCCAGCAGTCGTCCTGACAAACGATCATTTTCCACGAGCAGTGAACGTAGATGGCTCCATCAAATCTGCTGATGATTGGCAACCTGTCGGCGTCACAATTGGTGATGGAGCTTCGGTGGGCGCGCGAGCTGTTGTGGTTGCTCCCGTCTCAATTGGTCGTTGGGCGATGGTTGCAGCAGGCGCTGTTGTTACGCGAGATGTTCCAGACTATGCCCTTGTCGCTGGTGTTCCTGCCCGACAGGTTGGCTGGGTAGGAACGGCTGGCGTTCCACTGAAAGAGATTGAGGGACAACCGTCGCGTTTGCGTTGCCCCAAGACGGGTGAAACCTACACTGTCGTTGGCGATACTGTCCTGACGAAAGACGATGACTGATGCCTGCAATGATTCCTGCCGCCCATCCCCTTATCGGCGAAGAGGAAGTAGACGCTGTTTGCCGAGTTCTACGTTCTCGAATGCTTGCCCAGGGTAAAGAAGTCGCCGCATTTGAAAACGAGTTTTCAGCTCAGCTTGCTGGTGGCGCCAATGCCGTTGCCGTTAATTCAGGAACTTCTGCGCTTCATTTGGGTCTTCTTGCATCGGGGGTCGGCGTCGGCGACGAGGTTATTGTTCCGTCGTTTACTTTCGCGGCAACGGGCAATGCAGTTGTACTCGCCGGAGCAACGCCTGTTTTTGCTGACATTGATCTTGATACGTTCTGTCTGAGTCCCGCTTCGGTTGAAAATGCAATCACTGAGCGAACGAAAGCCATTATGCCGGTTCACCTCTATGGTCATCCGGCGCCGATGAATGAGCTGAAAGCGCTCGCGGACAAATACTCGCTTATGCTCTTTGAAGACGCGGCCCAAGCACACGGGGCTCAGCTTGATGGTCAATTCGTTGGAACATTTGGAGCATTTGGAGCTTTCAGTTTCTATCCGACGAAGAACATGACATCCGGTGAGGGTGGCATGGTGACGACAACGGATCAGACGATTGCACGAAACGTTCGTCTTTTGCGTAACCAAGGTATGGAACAACGGTATGCGAATGAGCTGGTTGGCTTGAATAACCGCATGACCGACATCCATGCGGCAATCGGGCGGGTGCAATTGACGAAAGTTGGACAGTGGACCAAGCAACGTCAAGCTCATGCCGCATTCTTTGACACTCATTTAGAAGGAGTAATTGTTCCTCGTGTCGCTGAGGGAGCGACTCACGTATATCACCAGTACACGATTCGTCTGATTGATACTGATCGAGACCGTTTCATGAAGGCATTGGCTGAGGAATGGGGAGTGGGAAGCGGAGTGTATTACCCGATTCCGAATCATAGGCTTGAGTCATTGAAACCCTATGCGCCATCGACCGAACTCGACAATACGCTTCGCGCTGCGCGCGAGGTATTGTCGTTGCCCGTATATCCATCCTTGATCGACCAGCAACGTGAACGCATCGTTGAAGCCGTGAACACGCTTGCTCGCGCTGGGGCGTGAGGTTTCGATGACTATTCGTTTGGGTATCGTTGGCGTTGGCTCAATGGGGCGCCATCACGTTCGCATTGCTCGACAAACCGATGGAGTTGAGCTGGTTGCCCTTGTTGATCCAGCAGGAGATCGCTTTGGTGTCGGCAATGGCATGAAAGTTCTGCCTGGCGTTGATGACATGATTTCCCAAGGTATTGATGCGGCGATCGTTGCTGTACCGACGGTGTTCCATGAGCAAGTGGCACTGAGCCTTGCTGACGCTGGTGTTCACACATTGGTTGAAAAGCCACTTGCCACGTCATACGAAGCGGGCAAGAAGATCGTTGAAGCATTCGATAATGCTGGTGTTATCGGTGCTGTTGGCTACGTTGAGCGCTGTAACCCTGCGCTCATGCAAATGCGTCAGCGCATCGCTGGCGGTCAGCTTGGAAGAATTTTTCAGATTTCAACCAGGAGGCAATCACCTTTCCCGGCGCGCATCTCCGACGTCGGTGTAGTGAAGGATCTGGCAACGCACGACATTGATCTTGCGCAGTGGGTGACGGGGAGTAGCTATCGGACAATCTTTGCCCAAACGGCGTATCGTTCGGGGCGCGAAGATGAAGACATGCTGGTTGCTTCGGGCTGTTTGGATAATGGCATCTTGGTCAACCACCAGATCAACTGGCTTTCTCCCTATAAAGATCGCACGACGATTGTCGTTGGAGAGAAGGGGGCCCTGGTCGCCGATACTGCGATGGCGGACCTGACGTTCTACGAAAACGGCTCAACACGCGTTCAGTGGGATCAAGTGGCAGCTTTTAGGGGTGTCAGTGAGGGAACAGTGACTCGCTATGCGATTGATAAGCGTGAACCTCTTGTTGTTGAACAGGAGAACTTCCGCGATGCGATCAACGGTATAGGGGCGAATCATGTTTCGATGCGTGAAGCTTTAGAGACCCTACGAATCACGGAAGCGATACTGGAGTCTGCGCGCGAAGGGTACGCGGTGACCCTGTAACAAATAGGGGCTCAATGGCGTGATACTGGTGAATTCACATTGTTTCCATTAACAACATGTGTCACACTAGCAACATCTGTCACCGCGTTTTGGAGTAATTGTGCGCCGATTGTCTATTGTGTCGCTTCTGAGTGTGGGCGCGTTAGCTGCTGCTCTTGCCCTTCAGCCATCGACGCCTTCGACTGCTACTGACTTAGTTCTTCCCTCTGACATGGATGTTGCTCCTGCCACGGTTTCCATTGCTGATATTCATGGCATGGAAGACATCGCTGAAGCTCCCATGGAAGAAAAAGTCGCTCCAAGTGAATACGGAACTGGTGAAAGTGAAGATCCGTTCCTTGTTGAGGTTGAACAGCGCTCTCTTCACAATGCTTCCGAAGTAGTTCCCGAAGAGAATGAAGAATCTGTTCTGCACGTCGCGTCTGATCTTCCTTCAGGTGTTGTTATTGCCGGTGTTGTGTTCGAAGACGGTATTAAAGAAGGCGCAGTCACGATCGCATACCGAAGCGAAGCCGATGGTATGTGGTCTGGCTGGACAGACGTCGAACTTGAGGATGCTGTTGCTGAGACAATGACGCAGAGCACGAATCCCATTTATCTTGAGGATGCCTCGAAAATCGAAGCTGTCGTGAAAGCGGCGCCTGGCACTGATACTGATGTCCAGGCCCTGGGGAACGTTCATGTGAGCGTGGTGTACACCGAAACCCAGGAAAATGAACTTGGCTCTGATTCTTCGTTGAAGAAGGTTGACTTCAAGGAGCAACCGGGCGCGCGTGCAGTGAATACTGGTGTACGAGGCGCCTCGTACAACACTGGAATGCAGGGACTGAATATTTTGTCCCGTGGCGAATACGGTCTGCCATGGTCGTCAGGTTGGACTCCTGAAGCGATTAGGCCTCAGGGTGTTGTTATCCACCACACTGCCTCGGACAACAGCTACTCTAAGGCAAGCGCCGCGGCGACGGTGAAGGGTATTTGGAATTTTCACACCAACGTGAATGGTTGGGGTGATGTGGGCTACCACTTCCTCGTTGATCGCTATGGCACCGTATATGAAGGTCGCGAAGGATCTTTGACTGGCTTCTACGAAGGCGGTCATGCCTACGGTGCGAACACGAACACGCTGGGCATTTCTGTTGTCGGAAACTTCGTCTACGAAGAACCGCCATATGTAGCTCAGAACTCCGTGGCAAAGCTCGCTGCGTGGCTCTTTAAACGAATCGGTATCGAGGATCCCTACAAGGGCATCTGGGTTCAGGGGCAGCCAGCCGGTGGTCGTTGGATTCCAGCATTGTCGGGTCACCGTGACGTCGGGGGAACAGAGTGCCCAGGTCAAGCGTTCTATGACAAGCTTCCGCGTCTGCGTAAGGTTGTTGCCAGCCTCGTTAAAGGCAACAACGCTTGGATTGACGGAGCAGGCAATGTTCAGGAGACTCCCAGAGCTGTTCCCGCTGAAGGCGGACGTCTTTCGGGCGCAGACCGCGATTCCACCGCAATTGCCATTTCGCAAGCGCGTTTCCCCTCGGGAGCGACGACAGCCTATCTGGTGAACCGCCTGTCGCCGGTTGATGCTTTGGCTGCCGGCGTCGTTAAAGACGGGCCAATTCTCTTCGCTTCACGCGGGGGAGTGAAGCCTGAAACAGTCAACGAAATGAGACGCCTTGGTGTTTCAAAGGTCGTCATGGTTGGTGGAACCGGAGTCTTGCCAGATTCGCTCTGGAACTCGCTCCCGGGTGTTTCTCGAGTGCGCTTGGGCGGAACTGATCGTTTTGATACTGCTCGTCGTGTTGCTTCATACGTGTTTCCCACGACATCCGCAGCGGTTTACGTTGCAGATGGCTTGGGTGTGAACGGCGTTGGCTCAGCTGACGCTCTGGTTGCTGCAAACGCCGAAGACGGGCCGATTCTCTTGGCGAAGCCGGGAGTTGGCTTGGATAGTGCGTCTGCTTCTTTGGCATCAAAGCTGGGTGGAAAGAGGTATCAGCTGGGCTCGGTGTCGCTAGCTGCTGGTGCCACCTCGCTCGGAGGGACAGACCGGTACTCCACGTCGGTTGCTTCAGCGCGTCATTCGTATCCGACAAAGCCTTCAATTGTCTATCTTGTCCGCGGCGATGTTTTCATGGATGGTGTTGCATCAGGCACCCTCACGGATGGTCCTCGTCTGTTGACCGAAACCGCTTCACTGCCCTCCAGTGTCTGCGACTACTTGAAGGACGTTAAACCCAAGAAGGTTGTCGCTCTAGGCGGAACCGGTGCTGTTTCAGACGAAGTTCTCATGAAAGCCCGGATGTGCGCAAGTAGGTGACCAGAAACAGCAAAGTGGGCGCGAAAGGAGAATTCCTCACAACGCCCACGGTGTTTTCGGACTCCGCGCGCTCAGAAGGCTGTTGAGTGTGTGAGCTGACTGTAGATATCCCGTAGTTGTTCGATTGCGCGTGTGACACTGCGATTCTTTTTGACCCAGCGTGACGCATGCTGAGCGCGTTCTTCACGCTCAGATTCGTTCATGCTCAACAGGGCTGTCATCTGGGATGCAAGGGATTGCACATCGCGCTCCGTTACGAGATGTTCACTCCACGATGGTGCGACCATTTCAGGAGTTCCACCGACCCGATTCGCGATAACGGGGGTCCCGCACGCTTGCGCTTCAAGAAGGACAAGTCCGGCGGCTTCGGCTCTACCGTTCGTTGTTTGGGTGGGGAGTACGAGGCCGGTCGCGCAACGCATCCACTTGCGGACCTCTTCCTTTGTTGCGCGTCCGAGCACGTGAATTGATGGGTCGGCGGAAGCGGCCTTGTCGACTTGAGAACGTAGCGGCCCATCTCCGATCAGGACAAGGCGATGGGGGTACGAACTTAAGAGGGAATCGTGAGCAGAAAGCAGGTCGGGGATCCCTTTGAGCTCGCTCAGCGCTCCGACGAAAAGCAGGATTGGATCATCGGTGGCAAGCGGAGATTGTTCGCCGGTGATGGAAGAAGTGGCGGGAGTCCACCAGCTGGTGTCGACGCCTTGGTAATGAACAGTCAGTTTGCGGGCATCTACTCCAGATTGAACAGCTTTGTCAGCAAGGAACCTCGACACGGCGAGCACCTGTGTAGATTGATGGAACGCAGCCTCAATATTGAGGTCATTCCAATATGCGCCGGCTCTTCTCGGTATAGAGGGAAGATGGATTCCAAGGTTGGAATGATGATAGGCATCCCCACCGTGCACGGTTGTCACCAGTGGAACACCGAGCTTGCGTGATGCTCGAGCCGCTGGAAGAGACCACGTTGCCTGCTGTTGATGAATGATGTCGGGGTGGCTGGCAACAATCATGCGTGTCATGGCGTGCCCATACGCCCATTTCGCAGCGCGTTGAACTGTAGGGGCAAGACGATCGGGAACCACCTGGAGAACAGGAATGCTCATTGATGGATCATCGATGAACGCCGTACGAGTCACGATGGTCCAGTCGATATCCGGCATTGCGAGCGCATGGGCGGTGGCGAAATACGTGGGAGGAATCGACAGGGTACCTTTGGCAAGTGTGACTTTCATTCGGTATCTGCCTGTTCAACGGTCATGGGCGCCACGCCACTAGTGCGTGGCGTAACGGGGTAAGACTCCGTATTGTCAGACTTATCCCAGACTCTAGCAACGCGAACCGTGAGCGCGGTGAGGCCGGCAAGTAACAGTGCCTGGACGATGGAGACAACCCAGAGCGTGGTGACGATCGGAAAGCCTGCGCCACCCATGATATGGATGATTCCAAGGGGAGTTGCCGCATACACGCACGCGAATGCGAGCATCAGACCTTGCCTGTCTGTGACAACGAAAACCGTTGAAATCGGCGATGTCACGACATTGAGCAGAAGCCAGGGGAGGAGGGCTTGAGCAATCAGCCCAGACTGTTCCCAACCGACCCCCAAATACCAGGGGAACAACGAAGGAGCGATCAAGGCAAGCAGAACGAAGGGACCGATGGAGGCGAAGAAGGATAAACGGATCGATCTACGGACTGTCATCAACAGCGTTCCGCGGGGTGCAACAGCGAGGGAACGATAGGTCACTTGAGAAACTGCGCTGGTGATCAGAGCTACGGGCGCTTGCATGAGGAGCCACGCTTTGGCAAACTGCCCCTGCGGATCAGCTGAATACCACACGCCAATGAGCAGGACGATTCCGTTGACTCGCACAGCATCAACCAACGCATTGGGAGCGTTCAGTAACGGCATTCGCCGATAGCGGCGCAGGAGTTGCTTCGTGGTGCGTCCGCCAGTCTCGGGGGCGACGAGGCTCGATCGGCCACGATACAGCAGAGTAGAAGTAGAGAGGATCTGCCCGAAGAACTGGCTGAAAAGCTGACCCGTTAGGGGAGCTAAGCCAGCAAACGGGGCTCCGATGCGGCTCAACTCAATACCGGCAGAATTGAGCACCCTATTTGATGAAATGACTGAGAATCGTTCGACTCGAGTGAGCCAGTAATTCATCACTGACGTGACGGAAAGGCACATGACAACAATGCCTGACCAGCCAAGAATCCCCGCCAATTCCTCGTGGTTTAAAGCGCGGGAAATCGGGCGGGCAAAGATCCAACAGAATACGGATGTCAGTACTGCAACGATGGATGTCAGCGTGAGCGAAACGCGGACAAGGCGTCGCGCCTCGTTGTCACGGTCGGGAAGCACGATTGCCATGTCGTATCTGCCAGCACTCACGCCCGCGACAATCTGCGCAACAGCAAGGAACGCAGCAAATGATCCAATATCTTCAGGAGTATAGAGGCGCCCGATGATGGGGGTTGTCACAAGGACAATCAGCTGTGCAATGACGGTTCCCGTCAGAAGCGTCGAAATATGTGCCAGCTGAGGATGTTCAGCTCGCATTCGACGCAGGATAGACGGACCCATACGTGCAATTGTGCCATTACGGTGTCTGCTTGGAGTATCAGGGGAGAGTGCTGCACACTTAAAGAGTGAAACGACGACGCTCACCATCGCGATCAAAGGCTCGTGTCGTTATTGCGACCCGTACTTTTACGCCTGATCCAGCTGCCGCGGCACTTCGCTTGAGTGCTCTCGCTCGTGCCCTGCATGCGCGCGGGGCTCAGGTGAGTGTTTTCACCTCAAAACCCGAAAAATCACTGCGGAGCCTCCCACTCCCATCGTGGATGAACGATATCGACGTCAGGCGCTGGCCGGTTCTTCGTGACGCAACGGGAGCAGTACGCGGATACGTTCCCTATATGTCTTTCGACGTTCCGCTCTTTTTCCGCCTGCTAACGGCGAAACGCCCAGATGCAGTGGTAAACGAACCGCCACCGACCACCGGTCTTGTTACCGCTATAGCATGCGGTATACGGCGTATTCCTCACATTTACTATGCGGCGGATATCGTGTCGGACGCGGCGCGCGCCCAAGGAACCACTGGACTTGTCGTTGACGCGGTGACGTGGATGGAACGAACCGCAATGAAGCGAGCAACGGCAGTCATCGCCGTATCCCAGGGTGTCGCGGATCGAGTCCAGGCCATTTCAGGTCGGGAAGCAGTCGTCGTCCCCAATGGCATTGATACGACCCGCGATGAAACAAGCGACGGCAAATTGAGCGGGGATCGTGGCCTCGTCCCCGAAGGATTCCCCCAAACTTCAGGCCCCGTCTTCCTTTACGCGGGCACAGTCGCCCAGTGGCTCGCTCCGGAGATCTTTATCGATGCGTTCGAAAAGGTGAAGGAGAAGCTTCCGGAGGCGCGCCTCATTTATTTAGGGCAGGGGAGTGCGTGGGCGCAGTTGCGCGATCGCGCTCGCGGGATTGCTGGAATTGAATTCCACCCAACTGTCAGCGCCGAGGAAGCCCAACGCTGGTACGCGCTCGCCACTGCGTCGCTTGCCTCAATGAAGCCCGGCGCCTACGACTACGCGTATCCGACGAAGATTTTATCGTCCCTTTCAGCGGGAACTCCTGTTATTTTTGCTGGTCCCGGGCAGGCTGCACTCGACGTGGCGGAAGCAAACCTGGGGTGCGCAGTTGATGTAGATGTCGATGCGGTGTGTGATGCGATGGTTGAGCTGTCAACTCTTGATGACAATGATCCGCGCTGTGATCGTGCGCGCCTTCATCGCTGGGTTGTAGAACACCGATCGGTTGCGGTCTCATCTGCGCGAGCTACCGCAATCGTGCTGGAAGTGGCTCAATCTTCACGCTGAGTTTCAACAGGGGGTCACTTCGGGGAACCTGCGACTCAATGTGCTGATGTGGGAGCGAACTATTCGTTAAGAACATCCCAACATGTCGCGCATGATTCCGCGTGCGACTTCAGCTTCCTTCTCAAAGCAGAGCTCGGGTGCGGCGGTGTGCGAAGCCTGTTTGAATTGGTCAACCACTTCTGGTGTCAGCTGGCGCAGGGAATCAACGATTTGAGGAACCTCGTACCCGGCGGAGATGACGCCCAGTTCGTGTTTTTCGAGTAAAGCGGTCATTTCAATGCTCGGCCCAATTGCCAGGGCAAGACGTGCCTGCACAAAGTCGAAGAACTTATTGGGTAGCGTGAGGCGTGCGTTTGTTGTCACCGGTGGCATCCAGAATGCACCAATGTCGTAGGCGTTCAGGGTGGCCGGCAGGTCAGCGGGAGCGACAGGATCGTGGAAACGAACGAGGTCCGAACCGGATGCTCGCGCCTTCAATTCTTTGAGATAAGCGCCCTTATCCCCACCGGGCACCACGTACAGGTCAAGGCTGAAATCGCCGTCCGTAGCCAGGGTTGCGTCGATCGTTGTTTCGAGGCTACGCCCGGGCACTGCCGCACCCGAATGGACGATGCGTAGTGGCCTGTGTGTAGGAGTAGTTGATGGCGTGAGGTCCGCGAAAGGAGCGGCATTACGCATGAGCTGCGGGCGAACACCATAACGGCGCTCGTAGAGCTTCATAATTTCTGTGCCAACCGTCGTCGCATTCGCGACCCTGGGAAGATAACGCTCACAGACCGAATCGATCCACGGCGCAATAAGGATCCTCCACGCTGCAACGTGGGTGCGCTCTTCAGGTGCCCACTCGTGCAGGTCAGCCCAGATCGGTGCAGACTGGGCGGCCTCGTACGCAAGCGGAAGTGCGCGCGCATCGTTGGCGATCACTGCGTCGAAGTGACGTGCCCGTAAGTCGTCAATGACTGCGCGCGTGCCGGGGGCTGCCAAGTCCGATGCGCGGTGGCAATGAAGTGCCAAGCACGCAACTCCCAGGGGAGTCTGGGGCAACGAGGCCGCGCCTGCTGGGATTTCAACATGATGCGTGGAATAGGGCGTTGCAGGACCGTATCCGCAGGTCGTGATGTCACCAAACTCAGCAACGACGCTGAGCTGACGCAGTACGCGGGCATCGCGCATAAGCGGAGAAAATGAGAGGACCAGAATTTGGGGACGCGACATGGAATTCATTCTATCTATCTGTTGTGTGCGCCCACGGATACCGGCGCTCCGCGCGTGAATCAAGAGAGTCACGGCTTCTTCAGCGCATACTTGATGGCGAACAGAGCCCTGAAGGAGTACCCGTGCGTATCGCTGTTGTTGCCCTCGGAAAAATTGGACTGCCACTGGCCGTGCAGTATGCGATGAAAGGGCATGACGTCATCGGCGTCGACGTGAATGAAACGACCGTTGACCTGGTGAATAAGGGCGTCGAACCTTTCCCAGGTGAAGCGCACCTTGATGAATACGTGCGCGACGTTGTTGCTTCAGGGGGCTTGCGTGCGACAACGTCGTATGAAGAAGCGATTCCCGGCGCTGACGCTGTTGTCCTTGTTGTTCCGCTTTTCGTTAATGACACGACGTGGGAGCCGGATTTCGGGTGGATGGATGATGCGACGCGCTCGCTGGCCACGCATCTCACTCCGAATACTCTTATCTCCTACGAGACCACGCTGCCCGTGGGTACAACCCGCAACCGGTGGAAGCCAATGATTGAGTCGATTTCGGGATTGAAGGAAGAGCAAGACTTCCATCTCGTCTTCTCGCCCGAACGTGTGCTGACCGGACGAGTCTTTGCTGACCTGCGTAAATACCCGAAGCTGGTTGGTGGGCTGAACGATGCGGGAACAGCAGCGGGTATCGCTTTCTATGAAGCGGTTCTCGACTTCGATGAGCGCGCTGACCTGCCTTCCCCCAACGGAGTCTGGGATATGGGAAGCGCCGAGGCTGCAGAGATGGCGAAACTCGCTGAAACTACCTACCGCGATGTCAACATTGGCTTGGCCAACCAGTTTGCAGTCTATGCGGACAAGGTGGGGATTGATGTTGAGCGAGTGATCGACGCGTGCAATTCCCAGCCCTACTCGCATATCCACCGTCCGGGGATCGCAGTGGGAGGGCACTGTATTCCCGTCTACCCGCGCCTCTACCTGTCGACCGACCCGGATGCATCGATCGTGCGCACTGCGCGTTCCTACAACGCGACGATGCCGGAATACGTTGTGTCTCGCGCGGAGTCCGTGCTGGGTTCGCTAGCGGGGCTACGAGTTGCGGTTCTAGGCGCCTCGTACCGGGGGGGAGTGAAAGAGACGGCGTTCTCCGGCGTGTTCGCCACGGTTGAGTCTCTGCGCACTCGCGGGGCAAACGTCGCCGTTCATGATCCGATGTACTCAGACGATGAGTTACGAGGCTTCGGGTGGGAGCCGTATCATCTGGGGGCTGATGCGTGCGACTGCGCCATTGTTCAGGCCGATCATGCACTGTACCGCACGCTCACCCCAGCGGATTGCCCAGGAATTCGTCTGCTACTCGATGGGCGTCGCGTGACCTCACCCGAGTTGTGGGCGGGGGTGCCACGCGTCGTTATTGGTGAATAACGTGCCAGAAAGTCGATGAAGTGCACGTATTTGCTTCGTTGAAGTCGATTGAAAATATGTGAAATACGCAAAAATGCGTGACATCACCACGCTGTGTGTTCATAATTATTTACACAAGGCTTATGTTTGAACGTGAGTCTCGGAAAACAATTCTTGAACGGATGGCTGATGTCTGCACCACTGTCACACGCGCAATTCGATGTTCTTTACGCAGTGAACTGTAACGAAGGAACGCTTACTCAGCGTGAGATCCAAGCAATAACGGGTATGTCACTAGGACGTGTGAACTCGGCTGTTCGTGAGCTTGAAGCGAGCGGGTATCTTGCGGCCCGTCAGATCACTGACGCTGGCCTGGAAGCTCTCGCGCCATATGCTGTCGATAACGCAGTCATTATGGCAGCAGGTCTCTCATCACGTTTCGCCCCCATCTCCTATGAACGACCGAAGGGGACCCTGCGTGTTCACGGAGAGGTTCTGATCGAACGCCAGATCGAGCAGCTCCACGAAGCCGGAATTACAGACATCACCGTCGTTGTCGGTTACAAGAAGGAATACTTCTTCTACCTCGTCGAAAAATACGGCGTGAAAATCGTTGTGAACTCCGAATACGCCACGCGAAACAACAATGGTTCGCTGTGGCTGGTACGCGACAAACTGGCCAATACCTACGTCTGCTCGTCCGACGATTACTTCACCGAAAATCCTTTCGAATCCCACGTTTACCGCGCCTACTACTCTGCCCAGTATGTTGAAGGTGAGACCGATGAGTGGTGTCTGACAACCGGCGCTGGCGGTCGCATTACCGGCGTTGAAGTTGGCGGACATGACGCGTGGATCATGCTTGGCCACGTCTACTTCGACCGTGAATTCTCAGCCACGTTTGTGGAGATCCTCGAGCGCGTTTATCACCTTCCAGAAACCACCCCGAAGCTCTGGGAACAGATCTATGTCGACAACATCAAGCAGTTCTCGATGGTCATGCGCACATACCCTGCTGGCCTGATTAACGAATTTGATTCTCTTGATGAACTTCGCTCTTTTGACCCGTTCTTCATGGAGAACGTTGACTCCGAGATTTTTGACAACATCACGGCAACATTGAACTGCGATGTGAATGATATCCAGGATGTCTACCCCCTCAAGCAGGGAATTACTAATCTGTCATGCCACTTTGCTGTGGGAGACAAAGAGTATGTCTATCGCCATCCGGGCCTGGGAACTGACAAGATCGTGGACCGACAAGCCGAAAGCGAAGCACTGAATCTGGCGAGTGAACTGGAACTAGACTCGACATTCCTTGCTTCCAACCCGATTCAAGGATGGAAGATCTCTCGCTTTATCCCCGATTGTCGCAACCTTGACGTGACGAATCCCGACGAGCTTCGTCGCGCGATGCAGATGTCCCGACGCCTACATGACAGTGGGAAGACTCTCACTCGCAACTTTGACTTCGTCACTGAAGGTCTGCGATACGAAGAGATTCTGAAACAGTTTGGTCCCATCGACGTACCTGGATATGAGGAGCTTCGCACCAAGGTCCTTCGGCTGAAGACACACGCCGATGCGGACAACTTCCCGCTGGGTCCCAGCCACAACGATTTCTTCAACCTGAACTTCCTTGTTTCTCAGAACGGGCATCTTGACCTGATCGACTGGGAATACGCGGGGATGTCCGATATCGCTGCTGACTTCGGGACAATGGTCGTTTGCGCGACCGATCTCACCGATGAGCTTGCTACCCAAGCCCTCGAATACTATTTTGGCCGAACACCCACCCCAACCGAACAGCGTCACTTCTGGTCATACGTTGTCTTTGCTGGGTGGTGTTGGTACATCTGGTCCCTCGTAAAGGAAGCAGAGGGCGACAACGTCGGTGAATGGCTGTACATCTACTACTCGCACGCAACCGGAAAGCTCAACGAATTACTTGCTGCGTACGAGAACGCCGAGCTGGATAACTGAAGAGGAGACACGCAATGAAGTGGGGTATTTTTTCGGGTGCTCTCTGGGGCTTGGACACGTCGATCCTGGCTCTCGCACTAGTCTTTGTCCCGTTCCTCGATGCGTCAGAATCATCGCTTTCATCCGCGCTACTGCACGATGTGACGGCCGCCCTGGTCCTGCTTGTTTATATGGGCCTGAGAGGTCGTCTACGTGACTCTTTAGCTGCGGTGAAGACTCGATCGGGTCGAGCCGTCATGCTCGGCGCATTGCTGGGTGGTCCGTTCGGTATGACCGGGTACCTGATTGCGATCAATCACATCGGGCCGGGCTTTACGGCCATCATTTCCACCTTCTACCCGGCCGTGGGTACCGTTCTGGCGTTCGTATTCCTGAAAGAACGTATGAGCCCCAAGCAGATTATTGCTTTGCTCGTAGCTCTTGGAGCCATTGTGATGATCGGCTATTCGTCCACGCAGACGGTTACCGAGGGCAACCCTGTCCTTGGCGTCATTGCCGCTCTTGCCTGTGTTTTTGGTTGGGGCTCCGAAGCTGTCATTCTCGCGTGGGGAATGCGTGACGATGCCGTTGACAACGAGACTGCCCTCCATATTCGTGAAACAACATCGGCGCTCGTGTATGTCATTGTTGTTGCTCCGATCGCTGGGGTCGTCGGGTTTACCCTCCGTGCAATCCCGACGGTGGGAACTGGTGTGATCGCGATTGCCGCAATCGCCGGAACGGCTTCGTATCTCTTCTACTACAAGGCCATCGACACAGTCGGCGCCTCGCGAGGGATGGCACTGAACATCTCTTACTCTGCGTGGGCGGTGATCTTCGCATTCCTTTTGCAAGGGACCGTTCCCAGCGTCCTACAGATCGTGTGCTGTGTGGTTATCTTGGTGGGTACGGTTCTGGCTGCTACGCCGAACTGGAAGGAACTGCGTTCGCAGTTCACATAGGATCCTGGTCAAAAAGGTGTGGCCTCCCTGTCTGTAGGGAGGCCACACCTATGTGAACGCGAAGTCAGTTCTTTGCCATGATCTGGTTGATGATCGTTGGATCGCCCCAAACGCCGGGGGAGTCATAAGGACGATCGGGGAAGGCGCCGTACTCGAGTGTCAAAGAAAGATTGTTTTCCTTGATGTATGCCTCAACGCGGTCAGCCAATGAGATCGGTTGACCCGAGCACGCGTTAATGATGCCCGTGTACTCATCCTGCGTCACGATCGCGGCGATCTGTTGCGCTAGACCATCAACGGAAATGAAATCGTACAGATTCTTTCCCATGGTGAAGGGGAAAGATGTCTTGCCTTCTTCATCAGCCTGAAGAAGCTTGCTGAAAATGGAATTACCGAATTTGTCATCGCCGACGATGTAGTAGCCACGGATCCATTGCATCAATGAGCCAGTTTGAGAAGCGCGAATAGCGGTGAGATCACGCAGAGCATTCTTTGCTACTCCATAGAGGGACGCGGGGTGGCAGGGGGTGTCAGCATCAATAGCGCCTTCCCAATATCCGACCTCATGCATTGAGCCCATCACTGCAATCTGAGACAACCCACCTTCAAGCAGATTTGAGATGAAGTGGTAGTGGGAAGCCAAATCGTCCACATGCGCCTGAGAATTGTGCTTGAAACCGTCCCTCCAGGCCATGTGAAGCACAACATCGGGCTTGCCTAGCTGCTCGTAGATGTCAGCGTCGCCTGAAAAGATATTGACGTTCAGGCGTTTAGCGCGTTCATCGATTGCGTCAAACTTCAAATCCACGACAGAAACATTGACGTCATGCTTCAGCAGAGCGTCGACGACATGGCGACCAATATAGCCACCGGCACCAGTAACGAGAACAGTCTTTCGCATAGGTGTGATGGTATCAGTTGGCTTTGCCATTACCTCGTATAAAACGAGCTAAATCAGACACCGTGAGCTGAAAAATATAGGTGAGGGTTCGCGCACTATCTTGGCGTTCCCTGTAGGTTCTGCCGAGATAATAATCGAGCAACTAAGATGGAGTTATCTGAAAGGTAGAAGCCAGACCCGTTGTCTACCTTCCCCCGAAGAATCTGAGAGATTGAGCTATGCATACCCTCGACATTATGTTGCCGTTTTGGGGCGAACCGTCGTACCTCTTTGAAACAGTAGAGGCCGTTCGTAACCAAAGCGTGGGCGGATGGAAGTTGACGGTTGTTGATGACTGCTACCCAGATCCGCAGGTGGGCGAGTACTTCTCGCACCTTGATGACGAGCGCGTGACTTATATTCGCAATGAAAACAATCTGGGCATCACCCAGAACTATGAGCACTGCGTTGAACTTGCCTCGGCGGAGCTCATTATGTTGCTTGGATGCGATGATGTTCCAGAACGCGACTTCGTCGAACGAATCTTGAAGCTTCACTCTGAATTTCCCTCTGCATCCATTATCCAGCCGGGAGTTCGAATCATTGATGAGAGCAGCTCTGCGGTCACTCCTGTTGTCGACCGGGTTAAGTCCCTACTGCGACCTGATGCGCAGCGGCCTCGTCTGTTGTCCGGTGAGGATCTTGCCGTATCGCTGTTGCGAGCCGATTGGTTGTACTGGCCTTCGCTCGTCTTCAAGCGTGAGGTTTTTGAAACAACGCAGTTCCGTCCGGGTTTCCCGATTATTCAGGATCTTGCGCTTGTCATGGATGTCATCGTGGCTGGAGGCTCTCTGCTCTTCGATCCCTATGTATGTTTTGCATACCGTCGTCACGCTGAATCTGCATCGTCGACTGCACTTTTTGATGGCCGTCGTTTCCAAGGAGAACGCGATTACTTTGCAATTGCCGAGAAGCTCGTATTGAAGAATGGCTGGAGGCGCGCTGCACGTGCTGCGCGTATTCATTCAACGTCGAGAGCACATGCTCTGACTTTGCTTCCCCAAGCCTTGAAGCAGAAGGATAACGCGGCTGTCTCGCAACTTCTGAAGCATGTGATTTCGTAGTGTATCAGAGCACACTGAAAGAGGTTGGTGGGTGCTTCTGAAAAGCGCCCACCAACCTCTTTCAGTGAATGGCTATCACTTCGTTGGAAGGCAATGGCGGAAATGAGGGAAGTGAGTTCTCTGTAGCGAAAAGCCTTGTTTGCTGAGGCTTACTAACGAGCAGCTAAGGAGAGCTCTCCCCAGGGGGATTTTCCGCGAACCCAACGCATCGTTGCACGTTCAACACCCAACCAGCTCGCTGTCGCCAAGATGACAGTGATGAACGTGGCAACCATTAAAAGGAACCAGAACCCCATCGTGTGAACGCCGAACAGGATAAGAAGCTGAAGGACGGGGAAGTGGAAAATATACACGCCGTACGAGATGTCATGAACCTGAATGAGTTTCGGAGAGGGGAGAACAGCTCCCAGCCAGAGGATCACGTAGGCCATAAATGGTGATGCTGCTTGCTTACCGAAACCGTCCGAACCGTAGATACACACAAGCGCAAGGATGAGGGAAACAAAAGCGTACTCCCATCTCATTGGCAACTTATCGCCTAGCTGGAAGATAATCGCGCCCCCAAGGAAGTACGGGAGCATAAAGATGAGTAGCTGAAAATCGCCACTATTTCCAACGTAGGGAAGGAACCAACCGATTCTCGCGTGAATTGCTACCGACACGAGGAATAGCAGGATTGTTGGCCACACGTGGTTCTTTGTGAACGTCCATGACAGGAAGACACCGATGATGATGTAACACCAGAACTCGTAGTACAAACTCCAGAGGGAACCATTCCAAGCCGACGGATAAGGCACCGATGCAAGAGTGCCCGAGACATCGTAGTGATTAATTAAAAGGAAGATATTCGAGTAAATGTAGTGGAGTGGCGTAGTCGGAGTTGCGAAGAACCCGTCGAACGAGTGCTTTTCAACGTAATAGGCAATCGGTGCGAAGATGAAAGCAACCGCAACTAGGGACAGCAAGAATCCGGGATAGATGCGAGTAATGCGATTCATCAAATAGTGTGCGCCATTACTTCGAGTTCGTGCGCCCGTGATAAGAAAGCCGGAAATACCAAAGAAACCAACGACTGCCCAGCTACCCAGGTGTTGTCCCTGCCAGACAACACCATCTCCAACACCTGCCAGAATCTGGGCGTGAGAAAACACAACCAGAAACGCAAGGGCTAATCGCAGGAGGTTGAGGGCGTTATCGCGAGAGCCAAGATCTCGCGTATATGGTTGGGGCAGATGCATGGTCACTTAGTGTAATGGACGCGTATCTGGCTCCCCTTGATCGACTCTTGTTTCTCGTGTGCAACCTACGACAGTGGTGAACAACGTGGATGTGCATGTGAATTCTTGTGGCGTAACGAGTCTGGGATCATTGTTGAAGCACGATGTGTTTCTCGGCTGAAATACTCTCCTGTGCGATAATCGGGTAACGATCAAGTTGGAATGATGCTCGAGTTTAAGGACAACGTATGGCAACGCCTGATGCATTTTCAGATCCGGAGCAACTTGCGAAGATTCAGGCAGTTCTCCTAAAGATTCTGAAGGATTTTGATCAAGCCTGTCGCGAGCTTGGGGTCGAGTACACGGTCTACGGTGGAACATCTATTGGGGCTGTGCGGCATCAGGGGTTCATCCCGTGGGACGATGATGTTGACGTGCTGATGCCCCGTGCCGATTACGAGCGTTTCCTTGCCGAGGCGCCGAAGATTATGTCGAAAGACTATCGTTTCGACAATACGCGTACGGTGCCAGAATATCCCTTCATGTTTACCAAACTTGGGCTGGATGGAACTGTCTTCATTCCTGAGTTTGGCAAGGACTCGAAGTACCGGATGCGCCTAGCAATCGATCTCCTTCCTCTCGATAATGTTCCGGGCGATGATCCTGCAGCGGTTAAAGCAATGAGTCGCAGAACATGGGTGTGGGGTCGTCTGCTCTACGTACAGGGAACCCCGACTCCCTACTTGATCGACACACACGGCTTCAAGCGTTTTGCGATCCACAGCGCAACCTCGCTTGCTCATTGGGCTATGCGTTTATTCCGTGTAACCCCACAAATGTTGCAGAACAAGTGGGATAAGGCTGCTCGTCGTTTCGAATCGGTTGATACAGGGATCTACGCTGACTTTTCGATGCGTGATCCGTGGAACTGGACAGTGACTCGTGAGGAGCTCTTCCCAGCTCGGGATGTTCCATTTGAAGACATTACGGTCAAACTCCAGCGCGAGTACGACGCGGTTCTGACACGTTCGTACGGCGACTATATGCAGATGCCACCGGAAGAGAAGCGCCGTAACCATAAGCCGGTAGAAATCGATTTCGGTCCCTACGAGCCCCTCTCCTGAGAGAAGGACGAGTCCATGTCGGACACCAGTGCCAGTAGTTCTCTCAAACGTGACTACTTTTGGAATACCGCATATTCTCTGATGCAGTCTGTGGCGACGGTAGTCATGTTGATCGTTGTCACTCGTGTTCTCGGTATTGAGATTGCCGGCTTATATTCATTAGCAATTGCGGTCGGTCAACAATTCCAGACGCTGGGAATGTTTGAAGTACGCACGTACCATGTGACAGACGCGTCGGGAAAGTTCACTTTCGGCACCTATCATGCAGCGAGGATCTTGACCGTCGTTGCAATGATTATTGGCATTGCAGGATACGCGGTTGTGAGTGGCGATGGGCTCTCCGCTGTGATGCTCATGATCCTGGTTGCCTCGATCCGCGTCTTTGATGCGTTCGAAGATGTTTACTACTGCGAGCTTCAACGTAGTGGCCATCTGGATATTGCTGGTGCAGCAGGGTTCTGGCGTACTTTTGTCACTACAGCTGTATTTAGCGCCGGGCTTGTCATTACGCAGAACCTTTGGATAACAGTAATTGCAACTTTGGTTGCGTCGCTCGTAGCGATGATCGTTCTATTTGTTCCTCAGAGCGTGCGTCTTTTTGCTTTCACACCGCTATGGACAAAACGCGAGATTTCTGCTCTCCTCATTGATTGTCTACCGCTTGCTCTTGCATCGTTTATTTCCATGTATCTTGCGAATGCTCCACGTTTCGGCATTGACCGTTACTTGGGCCTGACAGAACAGGGTATTTTCGCAATTCTTTACATGCCTGCGGTAGCGATCAATTTGCTGGCATTGGTTGTCTTTAGACCACTTCTGACACAGATGGCTCATCATTGGGTTCGCCGCAACTGGCCAGGATTTGTTGGGATCGTGCGTCGCGGGCTTACTGCCACGGCGGGCGCATTTGTCGCGGTTGCGATTGTGACCTACTTTATTGGTGTTCCGATTCTCAATCTTGTTTTCGGTAAAGATATTGCTCCATATCGAACGGAGCTGATTGTACTTGTCTTTGGCGGAGCCATGAACTCTGCCAGTGTGATTCTCTATTACGCGATTACGACGATGCGCCAGCAGAAGCTGGTCTTTGTAGGGTACGCCGCGTCAGCGTTGACGATTGCAGCTCTTGTTCCCATTCTGATCCCGCATTATCAGATTATGGGTGCTTCGATTGCATATGGAATAGCGATGACCGTGCTCTCCATGATCTTCGGACTCGTACTGGTAGCGAACAGGGATAAGAAAGCCGTCGAACAGTAGTCGTATGTGAGAGCCGAAACGGCTTCAAGCCCAACTGGGCATACCTCTGTTCACTCTTTAGCTGAAAGACCGCTTCATCAGGGCAACGATGTGGAACCCGTAGTTTTTGCCGGTCGCCCACCCGCGGTGTTGGGGATTTTCTTGAATGCCGAGGTATTCAACGATGGGCGCGCTTCCCGTTACAACGTAGGCGAACCGCTGATCTACCAAGGGGTAGGTAAGACTAGATACAGTTGCATGTGGGTCAGCGTATGCGCGTAGGTGCTGGACTTGTGCCCGCAGACCGGTGCGCACATTGGGGAAGCCGTTGCCTTGTACTCCGTTACCTGTTGCGGCAAGTCCTGCGAAGTTGAACTGTTGAATCTTGACGTCGCCACCGAATGAGAGCCACGCGGTTTCTAGCATGGACTGGGCAAAGACAACTTCCGGGTTGACGCCTTCGGCTGTTGCCTCGTCATAGAGGATCGAGAAGAAGTCTAAAGCGGTGGGAGCGCCCCCAATGCTGAGTGCACCCGAGGGATAGGAATGACCCGATTGGGCGTATGCGTTCAGCATTGCTTGGATCGTTGTGGCACGGTTTGTGTGGGGGGCTCCCATGATCGGCGTAGGAGTAAACCACGTTCCGTCGGAGGCAAAGTAGTAGGTGGCCGAATCAATGACCTGGCGGCCGGTGGCCATTGCTCCGGAGGTGGTGAGGTAGTACCAGGTGCCGTTGTTTTCCAGCCAACCGGTTTTCATGGCGCCTGATGCTTCAAAGTAATACCAGGTTCCGTTCACTGATTGCCAGCCGGTGGCCATTGCTCCCGAGGTGGTGAGGTAGTACCACGTGCCACCGTTGTCGACCCAGCCGGTTTTCATTTCGCCGCTCTGGGTGAAGTGGTACCAGGTGTTGTTGACGAGGGTCCAGCCGGTGGCCATTGCTCCGGAAGAGTCGAGGTAGTACCAGGTGTTTCCATTGTGGAGCCACCCAGTTTGCATGGCGCCGCTGGTGGCAAAGTAATACCATTTGCCCCCGATGGGCTGCCAGCCAGTAGCCATCGCATTCGAGGAATTGAAGTAATACCGCGAAGAATTGATCTGCTTCCATCCAAGGACGGCTCGGCCCTCTGAGTCAGCCCAATACCAAGAACCGCGATCTTGGAACCAGCCCCGCAGAACGTGTCCCGAACGGGTGAACATCCAGCTATTGTCCTGGAGCGACCATCCGTCCTGGGAGGCTGTAATTGGCTCAGCGATGGAAGACACTGTCACTGAAGGTAGCAGTGTCAGCGCGAGGCACAATGATGCAACAGAGCGAATGCGATGAGATCCCATAGGGCGAGTCTAATGATCTGAGCACCCTTTGGGAATCCCAGCTGTGGTTTCAAGCTGGATTAGCGGTGAGGAAAACAGATCTTAACGTACAACAGGCCTGTCCTCGGTTGTGTTTTCACTCGCCGGCACCGGAGAAAAAGAAGAGGTCTCCTTTAGGTCACCCCACGGTGATTTTCCACGTGCCCACCGCATTGCAGCACGTTCGACACCAAACCAGCTGAGAGTCGCCAGTGCCATCGTGATAAGTGCAGCGACAATCAAGAATGGAACGAATCCGAGTTTGTCCAGGTGAAGAGTGATCAGGAACTGAATGATGGGGAAGTGGAATACGTAGATCCCGTACGAAATATCATGTGTTTTCACCCAACGCGGTGATGGCACGATCGTACCGAGGTAGAGAACGAAGTATGCCATGAGCGGAGAGGCGAGTTGCTTACCGAAGTCTGGCAAGGCGTAGATGATGCCAACCGAAGCAATAGCAGCGATCAGTGCATAGCGACCACGCATTCGAAGCTTGTCCTTCAGCTGGAAAATCAGTGCACCACCCAAGAAATAGGGAAGCATGAAAATGAGCAGTCCCAAATCGTAGTTGCTATCGATGTAGGGATTGAGGCGTCCAATACCAGCGTGGGCCAACACTGAAACTGCGAATAGAACGGCAGTTGGCCAGACATGCTTGCGCATAAATGCCCAGGACATGAATACGCCGATGATGATGTAGCACCAGAATTCATATGAGAGCGTCCACAGCGACCCATTCCACGCCGTAAGCGGATGATCTGACAGGGTTGTACCGATGTGGTAGTAGCTGACTTTCAGCAGGATATTGCTATAAACGTAGTCAAGTGGGGTAGGGGAAGAACCAAAATATCCGTCAATAGTGCCCTTTTCAATCACGTGGGCAATAGGAGCGAGCACGAAAGCGACGAATGCTAGTGCTACAAGGAATGCAGGATAGATGCGGGCGACGCGGTTAATCAGATATTTTCCCGCATCGCTTCGGACTCGGGCTCCGGTAATGAGGTAACCCGAAATTCCAAAGAATCCAACAACTGCCCAGCTTCCGAGGTGTTGTCCTAGAACAACGACGCCATCACCTGTAGCGGTGAGAATCTGCGCGTGGGAGAAGACGACGAGTAGAGCGAAGAGCAAACGTAGAAAATTCAGCGAGTTATCTCGAGAACTGAGATCTTTTTGGACGAAGGTCTTTCGTAGCTTATCGAGCATGGATTCCTAAAGAGCTAAAGACAAGACTGAATCAGTTGTCGAGGGTGATGAGTTTGACGCGATCCGATAGGCCACAGTAGTCAATCTGCTCACGCGTAGTTTCGTAGCCCTCAGTGGACGTAATAACAGTCGCTTCTTTATCCCAAGCGCGTAGGAGTGGGCATAGCATTCCGTAGTAGTCGCCTTGCCATTCGCGGTATGCGTGAATACGCACATCATAACTGGTAGGCGCTGAGAATTGAATAAGGTAGCGATTTCGATCGCCATCGTATGCGCGGTTGGACGCGTGACGAATAAATACGACAGGAGCGCCCTGGTTTTCGTCAAAAACTTCAACCAACTGGTCGTACAGTTTCTTTTCCTCAGCGGTCGGCATTGTGTGGTCTTTATTTGTGGGCATTGTTGCGTAGCGAGGAAGGGTGGGGAAGAGAGTCCCACCCCGACCGAAATGTTCAAATGGGAGAAGAGAGCCTACACCCATGATGACTACCGACAGAACGAAGAAGGCGACTTGAACAAAACGCCCTCGCCACCATGCGTAGGAGCGTCGGTCAGATGCTGACCGATGGGTAAACGCTTGGCGGAGCGCTTCAATCGTCATGATGGTTGCAAATGTGATCGTTGAGATCCACATCATCTTCAGGGGATAGTAGCCCCAGCGAGAGTCGCCAGATTCTCGCATTAAGAGGAGGAAGAAAGTCGCGAGCCAACCGCCAACTGCAAAGGCACCAAGTCCCATTGTCTCGGGCGAGCGATGCCGGGGAAAGGCGGCAACGAAAACGAAGAGCAGGAGAAGCAGAAGAATGCTGGCAATTGTAAGGTGGTCGCTTATCTCACCAGCAAAATAGCCGGGACCAGCAGAGAGGTAATCACCGTCGATGCGGAGTGCTGGCAGTGACCAAGCGAAGAAGAATACTGCAACGCAGAGCCAAGTCAGTGCGATCCAAATCAACTCTCGTGACGTTGGGTGATGAACGGGAAGATTATGAAGGCAACGTACAAGTGCCATTAATAGCAGCAGGCCAGGCATCAGGGAAGCTGGAGACCACGTAGCAAGTGTGGCGACCAGTAGCACAGGAAGCCAAATGAGTGCTTGGGCAGGACGGAGGGTCCGATAGGTAATCCACGAAAGGATCAAGATCAAATAGATAACTGGGATGTTGAGGTAGCCATCAAATTCAACCGCGCCAAAAATATTACGAGTAAAGGGGACCCATCCGATAACAAACACGGCAGCTGTACGTAGGGGCCATGGAGCGTTTGGCAACAACGCCCACGTCAACCAGCCGGTAAACATACTGGCGAGACAACATACAACGAGACCCGCAACGATATTGCCATACAGCATCGTCAGAAGCGGGCTGAAGGAAGTACCTGGCCCATAGAAAATTGAGGTGATAACCGAAGTAAGGAAGACAGGTTTGACCTCATCGCCGGAGCCTAGTCCGCCGTTCTGGTGGATTGTCAGCGCTTCGATGGTATTCATCACCATATCGTTACGCGTGAACTGAACCGGAACGCCACCGTCATAGTACGAGAGCAAATAGACGACTGAAGCGATACCGACAAGAGAGGGAAGAAGAATTGCGAGTGCAGTGAAGAAAGACCGACGAGTCAGTGTCTGGTAGTTCCGATAGATGACGACGCCAAGAAGGGCAAGCGCAACGATGACGGCTGTCCAGAATACCAAGGCGATGCCGGTCTTGACGACCATTCCGAACAGAGCAACTGTGATCAGAGAAAACAGAAAAAGCGCCGTGGCGCGCACGGAGTCTCTTAGGAACTGCACATTCATGTTGTGAGCCTACCTGACTGATCTCAAGTTCTTCTTACCGAAAAGATTGGTGCTCGTCACGTTGCCAGTGAGGTCTTAGCTCTCCGAGATAACACGTTGAATGGCTTTAGTGATCTGATTGCTTTCCAACTTGCTGGGATTTAATGATCTCGAGCTCGTAGTTGAGGATTGCGATTTCTTCAGTGAGCTTTCGTCGCTCTTCGCTGGCATGGGAAAGATCAACGCTCATTCGAAGTGTAAGAAGCATGAAAACAACTGCTCCAGTCACTAGAGCAAGGTTGAGAGGAACCTGCACACCCAAGAGATGAGCAACAAAGCTCAGGGCCTTCGGGAACAAGGAAACGATCAATACCCCGATTGCAATGACGAACCACCACGTCGCGTAGCGTTCCTTCATTCCAGCATTGCGCATCTTGATGAAGATTGCGTAAAAGATGACGAGCGCGAAAAGGATGCCGAGCCAGTATGTTGATGTCATTTCTGATCTCCAGTTTCTCTCACTCGTCAGCCAACAGAGGGGCGTGTCAAGGCAACGGACAGTGCAATGAATGCACGAATCAGGAATCGAGCAGCTTTAAGAGGATTATGTGAGGGTTCTCCTCCAGCACGGGGACGCATTTCTACGGGGACCTGCCGAATCGATAAACCGTGACGTTTTGCGATGACAAGTGCTTCGATTGTGTCACCCAGGTACTCAGCCGGATAGTTCCGTGCAAACAAAGCGATAGCTTTTCGGTTGCTTAGTTTGAAGCCCGACGTTGTGTCAGTCAATTTTGTTTCGCATACTCTCGAAAGGATTGTGGAGAGAACTTTCATTGCCCAATGACGGGGGCCTCGAACGGTGTAGTCGCCTTTTCCTGCGAAGCGTGCGCCGATCACAACATCGGCATCCGTTTTCTTCGCGGATGCCAAGAGATTCGAGATCTCCTTGGGGTCGTGTTGCCCGTCTGCATCGAGCTGAACAGCATAGTCGTAGTTGTTGCGTTGAGCATAGGAATAACCTGTCCTCATCGCTCCTCCGACACCGAGGTTGATTGGCAGATCAAGAACTATCGCGCCGTGTTCTTTGGCAATTGCTGCTGTGCGATCGCCGGAGCCGTCAGAGACAACAGCTATATCAGCCATCGAGCCGACTTCGCTACGAAGTTCTTCAAGCACAGGTCCGATGACTGCTTCTTCGTTCCATGCCGGAACGATGACCAAGATTCGTGATTTTGCTTCAGCCATTATCTGTTACTTTCTGCTCGTCGGTGTTAAGTGCATAGTGAATGTACTGACCTAGACAATACTGTTTGCAATCAGAGCAAACGCGAGTGCAAACACGGCGAATACTGCCACTAGAACCGAAGAAGTCTTGGACTTTACTGTCACGGGTAGACCTATCGCAAGAGCCGGTAGAAGAGCGGCACCATATCGCGGAGCAAGGTCAAACCCAACACCCATTGTGAGGTTCAGGTAGATGTAGAACGCGGGGGCTACGAAGATTGAGGCCAACAATAGGGCAAGCGCGAATGATTGGTTAAGTACTTCAGTGTTAACAGCGAAGAGAGCTGCTCCAACGAGACCTGAAACCAGAAGCAAGGAAGATAACGTTGTGAAAGCATAAGGGAGCCCGACTGCGCCGATTAAGCCGCCATTGAGTGATACAGGGCCCATGTAAAGGTAGGTAAGGAAATTATCCAGTTGCTCGACCGCAAAAGTCGGTGAGAAGGGAACATGCGCATCGATTGAATAATTTTCGGCGATGTGGATTGCAGTGACGTTCCTGTAATGCTGGTAGGCAAACTGAGCGACAAGGCCCAAAAGTAGCGCCAAGAATGTAAGAAGAATTGGTCGCTTGAGTGAAGAGCGTTCCTCTTTAACGCGTATGAAATAGATGAGGATAAACAGCAGTGCTGCACCCGTTGCAAAGAGCATCTGGAACTTAATCAGACCAAAAAAAATCGAGGCAACGATGAGGGGAATCGAAGTCCATTCTTTGCGGACCATTTTCAGCGTAGATAAGAAGATGAATGAACCTGCGAGCAAACTGAACGAGTCAGGGGTGATATAGAAGTTCGCCCACCTGATCGCGGGACTTGCAAGCATAAGAGCGGTCACTGATGCCGTGATAAGGCGTGAACCGCCGAGGTATCGCGCAAGGCGCCATGTCGCAGTTAATCCCAGCCCGAGCCATAGAGTACCGGTGAACTTGGCTAACAAATACATCTGTTTGCCGGGAGCGAGGAAGAGAAGAATCTTCGTCAAGAAAGCAGTGATAAAGAAATAGAGAGGTGAGTGAACTGAAGCGGTTGAATAGCCTTTAAAGGGATAATCTTCAGAGGGCGCATTGGTGTCACCACAGGCAGGACCTTGCCGGCCGTAAATCTCGATGCCTACGCATGTAATGAGCGAACGCGCGTATTCGTCCGTTTCAGAGTATTGACGAGTAACTTCGCCGTGCATTGCTTTATCAACAGCGTCGATATATACGTACTCGTCTTGCGGGGAGATCGCACTATGCTCCGAAATATAGCGATAACCGACGAGCGCTGAGAGCGCCGTAAAGATAAGAGCCAAAAGAATAGTTCGTACCCACAGTGGCGCCTCAGAAGCATCCCGATACAGTTTCATGTTCATGATGGTGCGAGTGCCTTCACTTGGTTTGGTATCCAGGGCGGTCATAACGCGTAAGTTGCGGTCAGCTGAGAGTCTCTGTAAGAACCTGCATCGAGTTTCGTGGTGTGAAGCCTGTCTGTTCAAGCTTCATCAAATCAAGCGTCGAGTTGAGAGGACGGGGAGCAATCTGTTCTTTTCCTGCGTAATACTCAACGGTTGTTACGGGGATAACGTCGTCTGGCGAACGACCGACTAACTCGAAAACTCGTTTCGCGATGTCACACCACGAGACAACGGGACCTCCACCAGAAAGGTTGTATGTTCCGTATTCGGCGTTAGTTGAAAGAAGGTGAATGATGCCACCTGCTAGGTCGGTAGTAAAGGTAAGACGCCCTTTTTGGTCGTTGACAACGGTGGGATTAACACCTTCATCAGCAAGACCCTTCATCGTCTTAATGAAGTTCTTTCCATCGCCAACAACCCAGCTGGTCCGAACCAAGTAGTGCTGGGGAGTGGTGACAATTGCTGCATCGCCACCAGCTTTCGACTGACCATACACGCCTAGAGGGCTTGGATTCTCGGTCTCCGTGTGAAATTCCACTGAACCATCGAAGATGTATTCGGAAGAAATATGCACCACCGTCAAGTGGTGTTTGCTTGCGATTCGAGAGAGATTCGCAGGTCCATGGGCATTGGCTCGCCAAGCAAGCGGGCGTCCTTCAGGTGTTTCTGCTCCGTCGACGTTTGTCCACGCTGCTGCATTGATAATGATGTCGTATTGCGACCAGTCGAGCGCGTCCATGGCGGCATCGTCAGCAATATCAAATTCTGGAAGATCGACACCCGTCACGTTGTACCCAGCTTCGGGGAGTTGCTTGAGGAGTTCGCGTCCAAGCTGACCATTTGCTCCGGTTACCAAAACACGTCGCGTATCTGGGGAAGGGAAAGGAATAACATCTGCGAGTTTGGGATGAGCTTTGTCCTTATCGGACAGAATCGCGTCCTCCAACGGAATTGGCCAATCAATTGCGACAGTTTCATCGTTGAGGTTCAAGAAGGTGTATTTTGCGTCGGCAGACCAGTGGTCATTCACCAGATAGGTGTATGCGGTATTTGGTTCCAAAGTCTGGTATGAATTGCCCACGCCTCTAGGAACGAAGACTGCAACCGAGGGGTCAATTTCAGTCGTGTAAACCGTTCCGAACGAAGGGCCTTCGCGCAGATCTACCCACGCGCCGAAGACTCGGCCGGTTGCGACCGAAACAAACTTGTCCCACGGCTCAGCGTGAATACCGCGTGTTACGCCAACTTCATCGTTGAAAGAAATGTTGTTCTGCACGGGGCCAAAGTCAGGTAACCCAAGAGCAAGCATCTTCTCTCGTTGCCAGTTTTCTTTAAACCAGCCACGGTTGTCTCCATGCACGGTGAGATCAATGCGTAGGAAGCCAGGAATAGGGGTTTCTTCAATGCCAAGAGCTTTTCCTGTCGCTGTCGTCATCGTGAATCGTGCTCCTACATCCATGGCTGGCGCTGAGTGGAAACTAGTACTGGAACGAGTTTAGGTGATAGGGGGCCGTTTATCGGTGAAGCAGACGGTGATATTCCTCAGTTGCACTCTGGTACATGTGTGAGTGTGATGCGCAACATTAGAAAAAGTCTTGGCATAATGAGCGTCAAGGTGCACAAGTAAGTCGATCAGTGCGCGCACTCAACCTGCGGAGGAACGATGAAGGGCATTATCCTTGCCGGCGGATCAGGAACCCGATTGAATCCAATTACATTGGGAACGTCAAAACAGCTTGTCCCGGTGTATGACAAACCGATGATCTACTATCCGTTGTCAACGCTGATGCTTGCAGGTATCCAAGACGTCCTTGTCATTACGACACCTCATGATGCCGAAGCTTTCCACCGCCTGCTGGGCGATGGCTCACAGCTTGGTGTCAATATCTCGTATGCTGTTCAAGAAGTGCCGAACGGACTTGCCCAGGCATTTGTCCTTGGTGCTGATCATGTTGGAACTGACCCCGCGGCTCTCGTTCTTGGTGACAACATCTTCTACGGTCCCGGTATGGGCACGAAGCTTCGCCGTCATGTGGATCCTGATGGTGGTGCAGTGTTCGCCTACCATGTGGCAGATCCAACCGCGTACGGTGTCGTTGAATTCGATGATAACTACACCGCAATTTCTATTGAAGAAAAGCCTGCTCATCCGAAGTCGAACTATGCGGTTCCCGGTCTGTACTTCTACGACAATAACGTCGTAGAGATCGCGAAGAATCTCAAGCCTTCCGTACGCGGTGAATACGAAATCACGGATGTGAACAAGGTTTACCTTGAAGCAGGAAAGCTTCAAGTTGAGGTTCTCCCTCGAGGTACTGCTTGGCTCGATACTGGAACATTTGATTCCCTTGCTGATGCAACGAACTTCGTTCGTACAGTGGAAGCACGCCAGGGGATGAAGGTTGGAGCTCCTGAAGAAGTGGCTTGGCGTATGGGCTTCATTGATGATGAAGGACTGCGTCAGCGCGCTGAACCGCTGGTGAAGTCCGGTTACGGGCAGTACCTGCTGGACCTGTTGAAGTGATCTGATCTGTCAGTTTCCCGTCAACGTCGTGTGATGGGGAACTGGCAGACCTGTGTATGTACTGCCCTGTATCAAGGCCTCGGACATATACACTGACGCGTATGAATGGAATGAAGAAGCTCGCGAACTATTCAAAGCTGGGCGCCTCGTATTACAAACGTAACGGCGCACGACTGACAGTAGGGCGCCTCTTCCTTGGAGTGGGCACTCACTTATCCTCTCCCAAAAATGCGGGTGGGCTCAGCGGACGAAGGAATGCTTCGTTGGTGAAGTTCGAGGACGCGGCGGTTGCTGACTGGACAGTAGCTCCGCAGTGGAAACAAGAGCCTCGATCGGTCGGAGACGGCCCATTTACGACTGCCTGGATTATGTCTCCCCCCGGAGAGCATTCAGGTGGACACCAGAATATATTCCGTTTCCTTTCTTTCTTGGAACAAGCCGGACATACGGTCAAGATCTTTCTCTATTCCTCTAACCCCCTGCCGATCAACATCAAGGGCATCCAAAAGATACTTCGTGATTCGGTTGCTTATCCTCAGTTGAATGCTTCAATCGAGGTGTATTCGCCATCGGCTGGAGTCGGCGAAGAAGTCGACGCGATCTTCTCCACCGGTTGGGAGACGGCATACCCCTCGTACCTCGACCGTTCGAATGCGCGCAGATACTACTTTGTGCAGGACTTCGAGCCGTCGTTCTACTCTGTTGGCTCCGAATCCGTGCTTGCCGAAAATACGTACCGCTTCGGCTTTGAAGCTTTCACTGCTGGACGCTGGCTTGCAAAGAAGCTTTCCACTGACTACGGAATGAAAACACATCCCTTCGATTTTGCGGCAGATTTTTCACTCTATAAGCGAACGAATGAACAGCGCCGATCAGATGTGTTCTTCTATGCGCGACCAGTGACGGCTCGTCGAGGGTTTGAGCTGGGGGTCATGACTCTTGCTGAAGTGAAACGGCTACGTCCTCTAACAACGATTCACATGGCAGGATGGCCTCTCGGTGGTTGGGATGTGCCATTCGACTTTATCGATCATGGTGCGATGAGTATCAGTGATTTGAGTCCTCTCTACAACAAATGTGCGGCCGCTCTGGTGATGTCACTGACGAACATGTCGTTGCTCCCACTTGAATTGCTTTCGTGCGGAACGATCCCGGTCGTAAATGACGCAGAGAATAACCGTCTGGTTTCAGCTAATCCGCATATCGCATACACGCCACTGTCGCCAAAGGCATTGGCGCATAGAATCGTTGAAATTCTCGATGATTCTCAGCAGATTGAAAAATCTTGCGAGGCAGCCTCGTCCGTTTCGGATTTCTCATGGGACGATGCGGGGGCTCAATTTGTCACCGCCTTCGAGGAGGCAATGCGTGGCTAACATTCTCGTCATTGGCGGAAACGGTTTTCTTGGATCCCACCTCGTGGATGCTCTCGTAGTGCGTGAGCATCGTGTCACCGTATTCGACATGTTTTCGGGGACTACCCATTGGGCCTCGGAAGGCGTTGATATCGTTGATGGAAATTTTCTGAACATAGCTGATCTTCGACGGGCGGTTCGCGGCAAGCAGATTGTTGTTCACATGCTGTCGACGACGGATCCTGCAACAGCAGAAAATGACCCGATCGTGGATATTCGCACGAACATTCTTGGCTCGGTTGAGTTGTTCCAGATCTGTGCTGACGAGGGAGTTGAGCATGTCTACTTTGCTTCTTCAGGTGGCACGATCTACGGAGACCGCGATCAAGAAAACTTTTCCGAAGAGGATCTGACGCTTCCAGTTTCTCCCTATGGCATTGGAAAGCTTGCCATCGAAAACTACATGCGTTTCTTTGAACGGAAATATGGTTTGCGTTCAACGAGTTTCCGTATTTCGAACCCGTATGGGACTCGTCAAAACCCGCATAAGCGCCAGGGAATTATTCCGATTTTCTTGAGGAATATTCTGAACAATAAGCCTCTGACAGTGATGGGAGACGGAACGATGTTCCGTGACTACATCTATGTCAAAGATTTCGCGAATATCGTCGCTACGATGATTTCGACGGGCCCAAGCCAGCCGGTATACAACGTTGGTTCGGGACGTGGCACTACGGTGAACGAACTTGTCGACGCGATGGTCAACGTGACGGGTAGGCATCCCGTTATCGAATACCGTGACGTTCCCAGCACCTATGTCCACGGTAGCGTTCTTGACACGACACGCATCCAAAACGAGTTCGGACCGTTCGAAATGACTGAACTTGAGGTCGGTATTCAACGTACGTGGCAGGAGATTTGTGAACATGGCTTCTGAAAAAGAATATGAATTCGACGCAACAGTCGTCATTCTGACCTATAACGGTGAGCAACACCTTGAGGAAATTCTTCATGCGGTTCATGCTCAGCGCTATGGTGGCACGTTTGAAACGCTCGTCATTGATTCGGGATCCACAGACTCGACGCTCGACATCATCGCGAAGAATCCGTGGGTCAGGCTTCATCAGATCCCGAATAGCGAGTTTGGTCATGGAAAAACACGCAACCTTGGTGCCCACTTGGCTAAGGGGCGCTATGTTGTCTACCTGACTCACGATGCGACTCCAGCATCTGATCGCTGGCTTCATGAGATCACTGCTCCCTTTGATATTAGCGAGCGCATTGTTGCAGTTATGGGTTCTCAAGTGCCTCGTGCAGATGCATTCCCATTGCTGCGCTACGACGTGAAAAACACCTTTGCCAGTTTTGGGCCGATGCACGGTACAACCTTGTTCTACGACGATGATTTCATTCAGGACGAGGGCGTGCGTAATGCGGTGACCTTCTATTCCGACGTGAATTCGGCAGCTCGTCGTTCAGTTCTCACAGGCGAGATTCCTTACCGCGATGTTTCGTATGCCGAGGATCAGTTGCTTGGCCGAGATGTCATTGATGCTGGCTATATTAAGGCGTACGCTCCGCGAGCTGTCGTTTGGCACTCTAACGAGATGACGATCTTAGAATACGACGATCGTATGTTCGAAGAAACGCAGGGCCTTCGCGAAGTCGGGATTGATGTAGCCCTTCCGTCGATTCCTACAGTCGCAAAGCTTGTTGTTGGTGGAGTGCTTCGGGATGCTGTTCGTTTAGTTCGTGATCGCGAGGTTACAACCAAACGCAAGCTTCACGGATTGCTTGTGAACCCGGCCTATCATGTCCAGCGCTGGCGAGGCGTACGTCGAGGAGTGCGTTCAGCGTTGAAGCGCTATGGAGAATGAGGGGGAGAGTGAAGTGACTACAAGAGCGAACTCAGAGTTTCATAGCCCCTCTGAATCAGGAGCCGAATTATCAGGGATGACACCAGAAACACTCGACAAGATCGTTGCTGATCGGGAAGCACGCCTGGTTCAAGAACCTCTTAAAGAGCTCGGGGACAAGACGGGAATTATCAAAGGTACGCGGACGGCTGTCCGAGATCTGTGGCGACGTCGAGAACTGTTCGGTTACCTTGTCAGACGAGAGCTTAAAGCAAAATACAAGGACTCAACTTTCGGTTTTGCCTGGTCGCTAGTGAAGCCACTGGCACAATTGCTGATCTACTTCATCGTTATTGGTCATTTTCTTGGAGCAGCGCGAGGTATCCCGCAGTTTGCTATCTTCGTCTTCTCCGGATTGACAGCATGGACGCTATTCGCTGACATCATTAATGGAGGAACCGGATCAATTGTCGCAAATTCCGGGCTTGTAAAGAAGGTTTACCTTCCACGTGAGGTATTCCCACTATCTGTTGCAGGAAATGCGCTTGTTAACTTCTTAACTCAGTTCATCATCCTCCTGATTGCTGTCGTATGTACTTTTCAATTTCCGCATCTGCATTTACTCGTATTCTTTCCGCTAGCCCTTCTTCTCCTTATCGTTTACGGCTTGGCTGGAGGCTTATTTCTCTCAGCAATAAATGTTTACTTGCGTGATGTTCAACATCTGATTGAAGTGATTACATTTCTAGGATTCTGGGCTTCCCCTATTGTCTATTCCTATTCTTTCGTAGCAAACACAGTTTCCGGATGGATTCTTGAACTGTACCTGGCTAATCCAATTACCCTAGCAATTCTTGGGTTCCAAAGGACAATGTGGGCGGCAGGAGTCGATGCTCCCTATCCCACTCATATGATTCTCCGCATGACAATTGCTTTGATTGTCGGAATTCTTCTTCTTTTCGGAGCGCACCGCGTGTTTGTGCGTCTCGAAGGTAACTTCGCACAGGAGCTGTGATAATGGCTAAGACTTATCCAGATGTTATCCGTGTAGATAATGTGTCAAAATCTTTTAAGATCCATCGAGATATGTCGATAAAGGATCGAGTCGTCCATTCTTCAAAAGCTCATATCGAAGAGTTTAATGCGTTGGAAGACGTTTCTTTGTCGATCCCAATGAATCAAACAGTCGGTCTGATGGGACACAACGGTTCTGGTAAATCTACACTGCTTAAAATCATGGGCTCGATCATTCGTCCGACGATAGGAACGGTGACTACACGTGGGCGCATGGCGGCTTTACTTGAGCTTGGAGCTGGCTTCCATCAGGATTTAACTGGTAGAGAGAACGTCTTTCTCAATGCATCAGTTCTTGGCATGACTCGCGTGGAGACTGAACGACAGTTCGATGAGATCGTTGCCTTTTCTGGAATCGAACGCTTCATCGACACTCAGGTGAAGTTCTATTCCTCCGGAATGTATGTGCGCCTAGCCTTTGCAGTTGCGGTTCACTCGGATCCGGACATTCTTCTTGTTGATGAAGTCCTTGCGGTTGGTGATGAGCCATTCCAACGAAAGTGCATGGATAAGATTTCCGAATTTCAACGTGAAGGACGAACGATTCTTCTTGTCTCGCACTCAGCAGATCAAGTGAATGCGGTCTGTGACCGCGGTGTTGTTCTCGATCATGGACACGTTGTTTTTGACGGTAATACGCAAGAAGCAGTTCATGCTCTTCGTGAAGCATTTGAGCTTGCCGATAGGGAACAGAAGGAAAGCGATCCTTCAGATTACTTGTTTGGCAAAGTCCGTCTCGATGATGTTTATATTGAGGACGCACACGGTAATCGTGTTCATCGCCTGAATACTGGCGATGATATGAAAGTCCAGATGGTTTTCACCACTGAAGAGAAAATGGATGACTGGCTGGTTGGTATTACATTCGAGACCAATCTTGGTCAGCACTTGTTTACATTTGATACCAATGCCTCAAAATCGGTGATGCCTTCAGTTACGGGTCAGAATCGAGTCACATTCTCGATTCCTAATCTTCCTCTTGGGGATGGAATGTATCGCCTTCATGCGGGGATTGCAGATGGACTTGGGAGGACCATCAATCATCGCCACAACGCGTGGGACTTGATCGTTGCTGGGCCTTATGCAGGTACGGGGCCGATTGCGATGATGCCAACAATTACTTTCAATGATTGATTCTCCGCGCATCAGCGTCGCCCTGTGTACGTATAACGGCGAACGATTTATCGCTCAGCAGATTGAGTCGATTCTGGCTCAATCCATGCCGGTGGATGAAATTGTTCTGGGCGATGACGCTTCTAGTGACAACACAGTTCAGATTGTTGAAGAGCGTGTTGCTGGAACAAACATCGACCTCATGGTCCGGCGTCATAATCCCGGCCTTGGCGTCAGGAGTAACTTTGCTGATGCAATCAGCGCGACGACCGGTGACGTCATTATTTTGTGCGATCAGGATGATGTCTGGCATCAGGACAAAGTTGAGAAACTAGTCGAAACTCTTGACGACAAAGAGCTCGTTCATTCTGATGCCCGCCTTGTCGACGCTGAGGGGAATCCAAAGGGATCGGCGCTTCTTGAAGAGCTCAACGTCAGCGCGTGGGAGAAACGGAACCTCGTCGATGGCGATGCGCTCGCGGTACTACTCAAGCGGAACCTTGTTACGGGCGCAACGGCTGCGGTGAAGGGGGAATTCGCGCGCAGTATTATGCCGGTTCCTGACGGCTGGATCCACGACGAGTGGCTTGCGTTCATTGCCGCTTTTGACCGTCAGCTGGTTCTTCTTCCAGAAGCCCTGACGGACTATCGCCAGCATGAGAATAACCAAATTGGCGCGAAAAAAGAACCGTTATCTGTTCAGATCAAACGCAAGATTTCAGCAGACTCTGATGATGACGCGCGACGCTTGACGCGAGCCCTCAGCGCATTCCACTTTGTCGCCAGCACCAACCGTGGACTCGAAGAGGACAGAGAACGCTTAGAACGGGCAGCGAAGCATCAGCAGGCTCGTTCACTCATGCCCAAAGGGCATCTTTCTCGGATCCCAACGCTTATGGGGGAGGCGTCTAAAGGCAACTACTCGAAGTATTCGCGAGGTATCTGGGCGTTCGGTCGTGATCTTCTGCGAAGCTTTGATTCCTGAGACGATATCTAGCTGATGGGGATCAGGGGAGTGCGTCTTTCTCCCCTCAGGTGATCAGGGCTTCTTGTGCTCGCAAGCACGGCATCAAGAAATGTGCTTCCCCCGGCTTCTCTTTTCTGTTGATGGTGCGTCTGAAGCTCATTCAATGTCCTCGTACGGCATAATTGCCTATAAAGCTGTTCAATTGTTAGGAGTTCATCGTGCGAATCGTCGTTACTGGTGGTGCTGGTTTCATCGGAGCTAACTTCGTCCACACTCTTCTTGAAGACCATCCGGATGTAGATGTTGTTGTTCTTGATGCGTTCACCTACGCAGGCAACCGTGGCTCGTTGACCGATGTGTCCGAGGACATGGCGAAACGTCTGAGCGTCATTGAAGGCGACATTGCGGATGCTGATCTTGTCGATTCAGTCGTTGCGAAGGCTGATGCTGTCGTGCACTTTGCTGCCGAGTCACACAATGACAACTCTCTGAACGATCCGTCGCCGTTCATTCAGACGAACCTGGTTGGTACGTTCACCCTGCTTGAAGCAGTCCGACGCCACAAGGTTCGTTTCCACCACATTTCAACCGACGAGGTCTACGGCGATCTGGAACTGGACGATCCCGCTAAGTTCATGCCGACCACTCCCTACAACCCCTCGTCGCCCTACTCGGCATCGAAGGCCGGCTCGGACCATCTGGTTCGCGCGTGGGTGCGTTCGTTCGGTGTGGAAGCAACGATTTCGAACTGCTCGAACAACTACGGTCCCTACCAGCACATCGAGAAGTTCATTCCTCGCATGGTCACGAACCGTCTGCGCGGTGTCCGTCCGCGCCTGTACGGCGATGGTCTGAACGTTCGCGACTGGATCCATGTTCGCGACCACAACACGGCGGTCTGGGACATCCTGATGAAGGGTCGTATCGGCGAAACATACCTGATCGGCGCTGACGGTGAAACGAACAACCATGATGTTGTCACGATCCTGAACGAACTGATGGGCTACCCGGCAGACGATTTCGATCATGTCGCCGATCGCCCTGGCCACGACCTGCGCTACGCGATCGATAACACGAAGCTCCGCGAAGAACTTGGGTGGGAGCCCCACTTTACGGACTTCCGCTCGGGTCTTGCCGACACGATCAAGTGGTACACCGATAACGAAGCATGGTGGGCGCCGCTGAAGGAAGCCGTCGAAGCGAAGTACGCGGCTGAAGGTCACTGATTCGTGGATAGCCACGCACGTGGCGCGTTGGGTGAAAACCCGCGCGTCACGGTCTTAATGGCGACCTACAACGGTCGGACGTGGATTGACGAACAGATCGATTCAATCCTTGATCAGAGGGGAGTCGACGTAACGTTGCTCGTTTCTGATGACGGGTCAACAGACGGCACTGTTGAACACGTTGCACAGCGCGCTGGTCAGGATCGACGTATTCGCCTTCTTCCGCCTCGCGACGGTACGCCGGGTGTGACGGGGAATTTCCTTCATCTGTTCATGACGCATCGTCCGGATGGTTCGTATGTTGCGTTTACGGATCAAGATGATGTGTGGCATCTGGATAAGTTGTCCAGACAGATTGCGATTCTTGAAGCTGAACATGCGGATGTGACATCCTCGAATGTCACGAGCTTCGATCAGTCGGGGAAGAAGACTCTGATTGATAAAGCGGGTGCCATGCAACGGTGGGACCACATTTTTGAGGCTGCCGGACCGGGGTCGACCTATGTTTTTACGCCGGAATTCCATGAAAAACTTCGTGATGCTCTAGAGCTTTTGGACTACTCTGCCATCGGTGTCCACGATTGGTACGTGTATGCGATTTCGCGTGCGATTGGTGCCAAGTGGATTGTGAGTGCGACGCCGACCCTGGATTATCGTCAGCATGAAGCGAATGTGCAGGGCGCGAATAGGGGATTGGGAGCGTATGCCGACCGTTTTGCGCGTCTGCGTAGCGGTTTCTATCGTGGTCAGTTCTTGGCGGTCGCGCGTGCTGTGCGTCAGGTGGCACGATACGACGATCAGGTGATGGCGGATCTGAGTACATTGATCGGCGAGCTTGAGGACACGTCTGTTTCTGGTCGTCTGAAGTTCGCTCGTCGTTGGCGTCAGATTCGACGCAAGCCTCATGAAGGTTTCCAGCTGGCGCTCGCACACGTATTGGGCGTGTGGTAGTCGCCGATTGTTCAGTCGCGTTCAGTGCGCGCCGTCGTGAAGGAGCGATGCGCCTTCTGACTGAGCGATTCGTTGTGCCTCTTGCTCGGAATACAGTTTCGGATCAATAAGTACGAGGCTGCGCCCACTTAACCAGTGCGTGACTGCGATGGGGGCGCAATGATCCAACTGATAAAGGGCAATGCGTTGCGATTCAGAAGACGCGGTGGCTGGTTCAAGCAGGTGGGTGATGCCACACGCTTCTTCAACGGATGTGGGTGCCAGCTGTGGAATGGGTACTTCGAGTGCGTCGCTTTGAGCGCCGACCTCCATGAGTGCATCGAGCACTCCATCAGGCAGGGGCTCTCCATTCCACGAAAACGTGAGGTAGGTGCGTGGTTGGGCTAACACCCACGCGCCGCGCTTCAGCGCGTCGCGTGAGGCCTCGTCAACCGAATCTGTCACAAGGATGTCGGAAACACCTAGCGTTGCTGAATCACTGCAGAGCTTCAATCCCATAGCAAGCGCGGGAACGCTCCACGTGAGCTTCTGCCACGGGCCCACGGCGAGGCACAGTGTTTGGCGCGTCTCATTGTTGGAGTCAGAAGAGACGGTCGAGGGAGTTTCGAAGCCAAAGGGGCCATCAAACAGGTTCGGAGCAAGGTCGCTTCCCAGAAGATTGGCGACCTTCGCGAACCAGCGGGCAATGACCGGTCCGTTGAACTCAACGCGTTCGTGCGAATAGATCGTCATTTGCGGGGATGGACGTGTTGCCAGAAGCGAAATGAGTTGCGGGAAAGTGGTCATAAGTGGAATCGTAGTGGACAGATGTTCTCCAAGCTCATCGAATAACAATGCCGGATTCCTGCCGAAAACCTGCTTGAGGCGCACAAATACTGGCTAACCACAATAGTTCACTTCTTGCAACTGGCAGGCAAGGATTTCTCAATTACTCCCTCGGGCTTGACTTATGAAGATGACACGCGTGTAATTCTTATATTGATGTAAAACTGCAAGGAGATATTCGCGTGTGGAACATTCTCGGTGACGGACCGATTTCTTGGTCTGAAGCACTCGATGCTGACTTCTACGCGTCGATTGACGGTCCTCTTGCATGGCAAGAGCACGCACTCTGCGCTCAGACCGACCCGGAAGCCTTCTTCCCCGAAAAGGGCGGGTCAACACGCGAAGCAAAAGCTGTCTGCCAGTCCTGCGAAGTTCGTGAAGAATGCTTGCAGTACGCTCTCGACCACGACGAGCGATTCGGTATTTGGGGCGGGCTGTCAGAGCGCGAACGCCGTCGTATGCGTCGCCTCGCTATCTGAAAGATGACTCTCCAGTGAGCTCCTCTGTCGTAGCTCTCGTTGTTGCTCACGAGGCCACTGAAATCCTCAGCGATGTCCTCGTTGCTGTTCAAGCCCAGACAATGAAGCCTGGTGCAATCTATGTTATTGATTGTTCTCCAGCGTCAGACACTGAAATTGCTGGGCTCATTGGTCGCATTGCTCCCACGGCCCACAGAATCAGCGCGCCCCGCGCCAAGAACATTTCGCAGGCTCTCAATCGGGCGTTCGCCGATAAAGACGCTGCTCTGAACACCTACGCGTGGGCGTGGGTCCTTCACTCTGATTCCATTCCTGAACCAGACTGCTTGAATGCCCTCTGGGCACATGCAGACCGCTCACGCACCATCGGTGCCGTCGGTCCAAAACAAATGTGCTCCGATGGGTCCCACATCATTGAATGCGGTATTCAGGCAACGTCCAGCGCGCGTCGAGCTGACGGAATTCTCCGTGGCGAAATCGACCAAGGACAATACGACTCAACCTCTGATGTCCTGGGCGTCGGCACTGCGGGAATGCTCGTCTCCACCGTTGCCTGGAACGCAGTGGGAGGATTTGACACTGCTCTCGGTCCGTTCGGAGAAGGCCTCGATTTCTCCCGCCGGTTGCACCTTGCCGGCTATCGCGTTGTTGTAGCGCCCAAAGCGAGGATTCGCCACCTTCGTACCTCGTACATTCCTCCGGCACTACTGGCGCTCAGCGAAAACACTGAAGAGTCTTTAGACGACCAGCCTGCAACGGCGAGTGACGATGCCAGCGTTCTCGATCTGTTCAACCAGCCTTCCTCCATTTCCGTGCGCGTCCCCCGCGATATGAGTTTTGGCCAGCGTCGCTTTGCCCAGCTCTATAACTGGGCAAAGGGCGTGCGAGTCTTCACTTTGCCATTCTTGGCGCTCTGGCTTGCCTTCTGGTCGCCCGCGCGTGCTTTTGGGCGCTTAGTCAGCGGTCGCGGTGAACTGTTCTGGCCTGAATTGCGGGCATGGTTGGCTCTGATTGCGATAACCCCGCACCTGCTCTTAGCGCGTCACCGTGCAGCACGTAGTCGTATCGTTCCCGTCAAGGTTCTTCGCGAGCTGTACGTAAGCGGTCGACAGGTGCGTGACAGTGCGCGCAGACGACGTCAGGCAATCGGTCAAGACAAAGACGAAGACCCGCTGGTTACCGCATCGCGCGCTCAGTATCGTTCGCGCTCACGCGTAGCTTTCGCGACCATCATGCTCGCCACGATCGCCCTCGGCGTGGCCTTCTGGTGGGGACGTACCTCGTCAGTGAGTGGTGGCGCGTGGCGTACTCTCCCTTCGTCGTGGAGCGATCTTTGGGACGCAGCATGGGCTTCATGGATCCCCGGTGGCGATGGTATGGCCGGCCCTAACGATCCGCTGTTGATTCCCTTCGCACTTATTACGTGGCCTTTCTCTTTTGCCGGCATCGAACCGACTACCGTTATCGGCATCATTGCGATGCTCACCGGGCCACTTTCCTGCCTGAGCGCATGGCACCTGACCGGTCGTCTGACTCAGTCCATCACAGTGCGTGCCCTGGGATCGCTCGCATGGGCATTCCTTCCGTCCCTCAGCCTTGCCGCCTCGCAGGGGCGTATCGGACCGGCACTCTTCCACGTCCTGCTTCCCCTTGCCGTTGACCAATGGTTCCGCGTTCTCACTGCGCCAGAGCCTCTGCGAATTGCCGGAGCGCAAGGCACCGTGGAACTGCTCAGGTCAGAACGAACCGGTGCGTTAGCGCGCTTTGCGTTGACCTCGGCTTTCCTTGTTGCAGCGCTTCCTTCCGGGCTTCTTGCAGTGCTCTTCGTACTGATTGTGGCTACCGCAACCCGGCGCCTGCCATGGGTTCGCGCTCTGCTCGCTCTTCTTCCTTCGGTCGCTCTTGTCACTCCGCTCTACGCTTTCGCCCTGACCAGTCCCGGAGGCTGGCGAGCCTTGCTGGACGCTTCGGGCGGAACCTTTGCTTCCACGACCGCGCCCTCGTGGTTCACGGTGCTCGGATTGGGAAGCGCGGCCTCGTCGATTCTTGAAATGAGCATCTGGGTCGCGCCTTCGGCATTCTTAATCATCGGGGGAGTGGCATGCTCTTTCGCAGTCATGACCTCGTCGACGCTTAGCGCGCACCGTCGCAACCGCGTCGTCCCACTGATCGTGTTCACCAGTGCACTGATTCTTGCGTCGACACCCTTCGCCTCCAGACTCGATGCAGGCCTGAGCGGAGCAACCACGACAACTATCTGGACTGGCACTTACTTCTCGCTTGGCGCGGTCGGCATGCTTGTTGCCATTGCACTTTCGTCCTCTCACGTCAAGACGTGGGACGCCAAAGCACCGTTCTGGCTGAAACTGGTCGCTTTCATCGGCACAATCGGAATCGTCGCCGGTGGGGTGCTTCCTGCTTTCACTCACATTCGTGCGCTTGGCGCTGACGGCGACTTGACGCAAACTCAACGCTTGACTTCAGACCACGTCGTCGCCAACCCGAATGTGATCGCGGCAGTGTCCAAGCAGGCGCAAACGTCCGAAACTGCAGGACGCGTTCTTGTCCTGGACGCAGACGCAACATTCTTCGTCATTGATGCCAACGTGTGGCGCGCAAACGGACCGTCATTCACCGACTCAACAGCGCTTACCCGCGCGATCGCCTACCACGAGGCCACCTCGGGTGCACCATCGGACGCAGCAACAGCAGACCTTCAAACGCTGGTGCTCACGCTCGTTTCCTACCCTGACGCCTCTACAGTCCAGGCAATCGGTGAGCACGGAATCGACTCGATTCTGGTGCGCTCTGATTCTGTACAAGTCCAGCAGTTCGTGCAAGCACTGGCATCTGCCCCCGACATTGAACGCGTTGGCGAAACCGATGCGGGATACCTGTGGCGTATCCGCCCGCAAGGCCGTACCCCTGCGCGGGTGACACTGAATGCGTTCAACACCGTCGCCAGCCTCGACTCCGGCTTGCTTGATGCGCGTGGAACGGTTGAAAACACCGGAACGAATGCGACAGTGCAGCTGGCAGAACGCGCGCATTCCAGCTGGAAAGCAACAGTGAACGGAACCGAGCTCACCCCGCAGCTGGCCTCCAATGGCTGGGCGCAAGCATTTAGTGGGGTTACCGACGGAGAGCTTCACGTGTGGCATCAAAGCTGGTGGCAACTCCCGTGGATGATCGCATCACTGGTGGCTCTAGGATTCGCGTTCTTGGCCGGTATGCCGTGGAGGAAGCGTCGCTCATGACTGAACGCATGAACAAACCGGTCGCACTGCTCGCTTCCCTTGGTGCGCTTGCACTCTTGGGGCTTGCCGCTAGCGCTACAACGTTCCTGTCCGGTGAAGAACCCACGACGATTGAAACACCCGTCATCACGGCTGCCCCGTCATCGGTGACGCTTGCATGTCCACCGGGAATCATTGACCCATTCGCGTCGACTCCTGCCACCACGACTGCAGGACACATCTGGTCGACTCTTGCCCCCACAGACGGTGATGAACTGGCCCGATCGATCACTGCCTCAGGGGCGCCAAATGAAGAAATCGGCGTTCCTACAGGTGTTGTCATCACTGGCCAAGGTGGCGGAGAACTACTGGGATTGTCAGCCACGGGCTGCTCACTTCCCAGCGGCGATCAATGGATTCTTACGGGCTCGACGTATGCGGGTAATGACGTTGTTCTTGCTCTGGCCAATCCCAGCGCAACCCCAGCAACCGTTTCCGTGACCGGCTATGGGCCGATTGGATTGCTGGACGATGCTCCGCACACGCTCACCGTGCCCGCTGGGAAAACGATCACCGTCGTGCCCTCGGGCTGGTACCCCGACGAAGAGAGAATCGCCCTGCATATTGAGTCCGATTCGGTGGGCATCTCCGCGTGGGCTCAAACTTCCCGATTGGATGGCGAAATCCCCGCTGGTGCCACATGGAGTGCGTCGACGAAACCTGCGACACAAGTAGTGTTCGCGGGTCTTGGTGGCGAAACAGCGTCTCTTCTCCGCATCGGTGTCCCCGGGGAAGACCCCGCGTCGATTCAGGTCACCTTGATCGGCGAGGACGGGTCAAAGGTTGTCGAAGGAACAGAACTGGAAATTGATGCCCAAACCGTTCTGGATATTCCACTGACGGGTATCGCATCAGCCGCCAGTGGCATTATGGTCACGTCCGATGCGCCGGTCGTGAGTGCCATTGAACAATCGTGGGATGGCGGAAAGTGGGCGCAGACGGATCAGACGTGGACGATCCTGTCGAGTATCGCCACTGCGAACGCTCTCTCGAAGGCAGATATTCCAGGGCTAACAACCCTGAGTGATCTGGTAACAAAGGAACTGAGTGCCACGCCTCTGCGCGCAACGTCTCTGGAAAGTAACTCCGGTGTGAGCGACGTGACTGCGCAGATGGTACTGGTGAATCCTCTCACGGATGCGTCCTCAGACGCTACGGTCAGCGTTGCTGGTCGGGAAGTCCAAGTTCCTGCGGGCACATCCACCGTCGTTGATCTTCCTAGAGATGACGGCAAGGTGACATCTGATCAGCAGATTTACGCCTCCATCGTTGTCAGCGCAACAACTCCGAATGGTGTTGTGCACGCAACGTGGAATGTTGGCACCGGAGGGTTGGCAACGCAACAAGCTAGGGTCCACGTCGGCCCCTGACGACGTCCCGGCTGGCAGTGTGTTTTCAACTAGGTAAGGCACGCATATTAGCCGACGCGCTGACAACGTGTTCGGCTGGCAGTGTGTCTTCAACCTGTCAGCGCAGGTATTCGTCTAATTCATCCGGCGGAATCGCCAAGATGTGCGAGATCCTGTCGACCAGAATCTGACGTGTAATCTTCACGACGTCCTGATCGCCTGCGCGAAGAACGATCGGAAGCCGATAGATGACAATTCTGTCTCGAAGACCTCGCCTGCGATCAGCGTGGAAAATGCGTGCAAGCACTTCAGCGTGAGATTCCCACGGAGCTGGATTTGACGGAGGAACATCCTCGGTAGCGAATTCGATTGTTGCCACTTCGGGCCAGCGTCGAGTGAGCTCTACGATGTGCGCGCCGATCATTTCATCGAAGGCTTCGCGCCTGGTTCGCCATGCGGGTGTTCCCGGGAAAAAGACGGGACCCCTGCCACCACGACCATGAGGATCGCGACGAGGATGATGAATTCGACTAGGCACCCCACAACATTAACGTGCTTCGCCTTAGTCAGAGTGCCAACGCCCCGAATGGGTAATCCTGGCGTAGGCTATGGGGGTGATTTCGGCTCGTCTTTGTTCTAAGCCAGGATGCTCACGTCCGGCAGTTGCCACGTTGACCTATGACTATGCGGACGCTACGGCTGTCCTCGGCCCACTGTCAACATATGCGCAACCCAACGCGTATGACATGTGCGAAGACCACGCGAACCGCTTTAATCCGCCTCAGGACTGGCAGCTCATCCGACTTGTCACCCACTTTGATTCGGTTCCGCCTTCGGGCGACGATCTGCTTGCCCTTGTGGACGCGGTTCGCCAGGCCGCCAAGACGCCTACCTCGTCATCCGAAGCATCGCAGGCTGGAGTTCCTCCGCGTTCGTCCGCCTCTCAGGCAACGGATTCGCCATCGCGTAGTTCCAGACCGCGAACCTACGAGGCCTGCGAACGAGGTCCGTTTACGTCCCAAGATCCTGATACTTCAAGCCCTCTTGACCCGCAGTCTCCGTATGCGAAACGCAGGGCTCAGTTCACGGTTATTTCTGATTCTGACGCTCCGCACTCACACTAAACGGACGCGCTCAGCAGGCTCAGTGACGAATCTGCTCCATCAACGTGTACGCGAAGTTTTCTTTGCGGATACGTTCGTCGACGTACATCAACGCGATGTATGTCTGCGAAAGAGGCATGACAAGCATCTGCACGATCGTGGATGCTACTGCCGCTAACGGAATTGCGGTCAGATACATCTGCGGATCGGTACTGATGGTGAACGAAGTGAAGTCGGTACTGATGGTGAACGTAGTGAATGTGGAGAGCACTCCGGAGAAAATACTTCCGATCGCGCCCATCACCATTGCAATCAGGATGGTGCGTCCAAGAGTCTTGAACGCTACGCCTTGTGTGAGCTTCCACGAGCGTTTCAACGCTTTAAATGGGGAGAGATTTTCTACCGCGCATACCGTTTGAGCAAAAATGAACCGAACGTGGAAGAACACGCACACAAGGAATGTCGTGATCGCTCCAACTGAGCCGAAGAGCAAGAAAACCATCATCATCTGAGTGTGGCTACGGTCGGTGACGTAGTTTACGCCTAGGGCGACCAGCGAGAATACGGTGAACGTAACGCTGACGATCAGGGTGAAGAGGAATGCCCAGAGAATGTTTAAACCGATCATGGCAAGCAGTCTGGACTTAAAGCGCTTGAAGGCATCTTCGGCGGATAGCTTCTTACCGATGATCGCGTCAGCCGTACCGTTTGGAACCACGATCGCTGGGAACAAGCCAGCTAGACCAAGCAGAATCAGAACGAAGGGAATAGTACGAAGCGTCATCGTCATCCCGATTGTCGACAGGTCATCGGTCGATATGCGACCGTCAAAATCAACAAGCGACGTGAAATTCGGTAACGCGAAATAGATCGTGACGAGCGTAATGATCCCAGTAACAATCGTGACGATTCCGGGAAGAATAAACAAGATGAACGGGTTCTTTGAAAGAGCCTCGAACGTTCCAGAAAACAGGTCACCCACGCCCAGTGGGCGCAGGGGGATAATTCCGGGCTGAACTGGGGAGGGAGAACCGGGCGACATTGGCGTGGAGTTCATTGCCTGAAGGGGAGGCTGATTGAATCCCTGGGTGGACGAAGGATCCTGAGAGGCACACACAGTGGCATTGTCCTGTGGGTGGAACTGTGGAGTGTTCGGAGAATCCGGTTCTCCCCATGAACCCACGTGGAGGTGGCGGAAGTCGTTTGAATCAGTCATGACGGCTCTCTGGAGGTCACTTCAATCAATGAAGATGAAAAAAGTATGGCATGAGACGATAAAAAGATAAGGGAAAAGGGTAGCGAAAAGGGGTAACGTTGAACCATTTGGCGAGTCGAGTCACAAAAACCGTTCGATCGTGACACGATCGTTATATGACTTCGCGAATCCTAGTAGTCGACGATGACGTCGCCCTTGCAGAGATGATTGGCATCGTATTAGAAGCCGAAGGATTTGCTATCGCCACCTGCTCAGATGGAAGCGGAGCGCTCGCGGCTTTCCGCGCGTCGAATCCTGATTTGATCCTCTTGGATCTCATGCTGCCCGGTCTCGACGGAATTGAAGTCTGCCGACAGATTCGTCTGGAGTCGGATGTTCCGATTGTCATGCTGACCGCTCGCACGGATACGTCAGATGTTGTGGCTGGCCTGGAAGCAGGTGCGGACGACTATGTGGCAAAGCCGTTTAAGCCGAAGGAGCTTGTTGCTCGAATTCGTGCACGTCTGCGTGGGCGTGACGACTCAGGTGACGAAAAGCTGTCGATTAATGACGTCGAGATTGATGTTCCTGGGCACGAGGTCATGCGTGGGGGCGAAGCAATTTCGCTGACCCCGCTTGAATTCGATCTTCTTGTCGCGCTGGCGCGAGCACCGTGGAAGGTGTTTAGTCGAGAAGAACTTCTTGAGCAGGTGTGGGGGTACCGCCATGCGGCGGATACACGTCTTGTGAATGTTCATATCCAGCGTCTGCGTTCGAAGATCGAACGAGATCCGGAAAAGCCTGAAGTTGTTATCACGGTGAGGGGAGTCGGCTACCGTGCCGGCGCAGGCGCCTGACCGTGGCGTGGCAAGCGACACTGACTCGGAGCTCGTTCAAGATGACGCGGTGGCTTCAACCAGCGATGTTGCCAGCTCGCCTGACACGCCTTATCACAAGTATCCGCGGCTGAAGAAGTGGGTTCAGAGCCTTCGAACACGTGTGCGTAAGTGGACGAACTCGCGTGTCTACACAGCCGTCTATCGCTCTGGGCCTGCGCGCGCGGTCCGCGCCTCGCTATCACTTCGTTCGGCTTTAGCGATCACGGTTGCAGCCCTCGGAGTGATCACTGTTTTCGGACTGCTCGTGTCTGCTGAGTTGAAAGATACCGCATTTGAGTCGCGTCGAATTCAGATCCTCGAAGACGCAGCCCTGCGTTTTTCAAGCGCCCAGGTTGTTTTCGACCAGTCAACGGCTTCAACTCCCGATCAGGTTCAGGAAGCTGCCCGTCAGGTTGTTCAGAACATTCGGGCATCTGCCGGCGGTGCGGGTGCTGTTTCTGTTATTCTCTTGCGTTCTCAGACCTCGACATCGACGTTCCGTATCAACCAGATCGTCGACGCGAATGTTGATGCGTTGATCGACACCGAAATGCGTGATGCCGTGCAAAACGGGGGACAGGCTCAGTGGAAGTCTGTTGCCATCCCAGCCAACGGCGATCACGTGGATCCGGGAATCCTTGTCGGAACGACGGTGCGTCTTCCTCGAGCAGGAACGCACGAACTGTACATCGTCTATTCCCTTGCCTCCGATCAACGCCAAGTGAATATGGTGATGCGTGTCCTTTTGGTCGCCGCCACTCCCTTGATGATTGCTCTGCCAGTTGGCGCGTTTTGGATGCTATTTCAGTTGCTTCGTCCCGTTCGCAAAACGGCAGATGCGGCGAAGAAACTTGCTACCGGTGATCTGGACGTTCGTCTTGACGTCAAGGGCAGTGACGAAATGGCTCAGCTGTCGGGGGCCTTCAACCTGATGGCTGAATCCTTACAATTAAAGATCGAAGAATACGATGAGCTCTCACAGCTTCAGCAGCGCTTCGTTTCCGATGTGTCCCACGAACTTCGAACGCCTTTGACGACAATCAAGATGGCGGATTCAGTCATCTGGGATAACCGGGATGCCCTCCCCGCTCTGGCGAAACGATCGGCTGAACTTCTCCACGATCAGACAGAACGAATGGATTCACTGTTTACCGATCTGCTTGAGATCTCACGCTACGATGCTCGCTCAGCCGATCTTGAAGCTGAAATGACGGACCTGAAGACGGTTGTTGCCAGGGTTATTGAAGCTAATACTGAGCTGGCATATCGGCTGGGTGTACCCGTCGCACTTCACGCGGGCGAAGAACGGTGTGCGTGCCCGATTGATGTGCGTCGTATCGAGCGCGTGCTACGCAATCTTCTCGTGAATGCTCTTGAATTCGCTGAAGGAACTCCGGTTGATATTACGGTCGCTCAGAGTCAAACAGACGTTGCTGTCAGGGTGCGCGACCATGGCGCCGGTATGAGTGAGGAAACAGCCTCCCACGTTTTTGACCGCTTCTTCCGCGCGGATTCTTCGCGTAAACGCACAACGGGTGGTACCGGGTTGGGTCTGTCCATTTCTGCAGAGGACGTGGCGCTTCACGGGGGCACTTTGGTTGCGACAGGAAAGATTGGCGAAGGAGCCTCGTTCGTGATGACCCTGCCGAAGGCGGCGGGTGGGACCGTAGTGTCGACTCCTCTTGAATTGTGGGAGGAAGCCACATGATGAGGTGTGCCCTCAAGCGACGATGTGCGTCCGGATTATTGTCCGGAATCCTCATGTTTGGCCTTGCCGGCTGTATTGCGTTGCCTCTGGCATCGGATCCAGCGCCCTTTGAGGTGTCTGTTCCTGACGTTGATCCCGTTGAATTTGCTGCTGATGGGCCTTTGAAGAATTCTGATCCGCAGACGTTGATTTCTGATTTTCTTCTTGCAAGCGCTGCGGGAACGAATGATGATTTTGCGACTGCGCGCTTGTTTTTAACGGCTGCTTCCCAGCAGGTGTGGGCACCAGATGATGAGGCTCTGATCTATGACACTGCTTCGTCGCCGTCGATTTCAATTAAAGGTGATGAGGGATCGGGAACGTTAACAGCAACGGTGACTGTTCCCGCTGTCGCCTCAGTGAACAGTGAAGGCGTGATGACGCGGAGCGAAGACTCCATGATCTCGTCGACGTTCAACCTGGTCCAAGAGGGCGGGCAGTGGCGCATCGATTCCCCCGAAGATGCGTTCATCGTTTCTCAAACGGCGTTCAGCGCTGCCTATGAACAAGCGAACCTCTATTTCCCAGCGAGGACCGGGGATGCCTTGGTTGCGGATCCTCGTTGGTATCCTTCGCGTCGCCTTGCCTCGCATCTGCTCTCAGGTCTGATCGCTGGGCCGAGCCAAACGATCGAAGCGGCGGTCATGAATGCGATTCCCGGTGGAACGACGTTCCCGGCTCAGGGGGTTGAAATCAGTGATCAGATCGCGAAAGTGGATCTGAGCTCCCCCACGGTTGGCGAGGGAACCCCGCGTCAGCTTCTTGCGTGGGAGGTGACGGAAACCCTCCTTCAGGATTCGCAGATTTCCACAGTGGATCTGAGTCTTTCCGGGGTTTCTCTTGAAGGGGTCGAGACTCCGGCGTTGTCCTCCTATTCGTTGGATACGCGAATTGCTTTGCAGGCAGGCCGCATTGGATCGCTGGCGGGCTCTACTCTGACACCGTTTGACTTGCCGATTTCTCCTGCGTCTTCCGCGTCGTATCCGGCGGTGTCGCCGATTAACCGCGATGTTGTGGCATGGCGCGAAGGAAATTCGCTGGTCGTGTCCGCCTCGGGTGCTCAAGGCGCGCATTCGTCGGTGGACGTGGGGTCGGGGAACGAGGCCGGGGCTCCTTCGATTGACCGCTTCGGCTGGGTCTGGTCGCCCGCTTCAACAAGCGGACCGATCATTGCAACGACTCCCGACGGCCAGGTTGGACGTGTTCCCATGAATGAAACAGGTGTTGTGAGCGTGCTTCGCGTTGCCATTTCGCCCGATGGCGCGCGAGCTCTTGTTTTGTCTGGAACGCCGTCGAACGCGACCGCTTGGATGTTCGCGGTTGCGCGAGATAGTAGCGGTGTGCCATTAGGCCTTGAAGACGGTCAGGCGATTCTCGGTATTCACGGGCAGATTGCTGATCTTTCGTGGGCTGGTTCGTCGTCCTATGTGGTTGTTCGTTCGGCTGAATCGTCGGCTGATAGTGACGATATGGAACTGGATGAAGTTGCGATTGGTGGCTTTGTTTCCCAGTCCGAGGTTCCAGATCAGGCCTTAGCAGTCAGTGCTGGTCTGACGACGGCGAATGTGTGTGTGAAGGCCCCTTCGGGTAGCGTCACGTGTCGAACGGGTGCTTTATGGCAGGCTATGCCCGCAACTTTCGCCGACGTGCGATTCCCTGGCTAGAGTGCGCATCTGATTCATTTTCAGTTTCGTTTTCACGTCAAAGTGAACAATTGTTAAACACCGTAGCAAATTGAGGCGGGTTATCCACAGAATGCAGATTCCCCGTTCGCCCTCCTTGAAGCAGAGGCACATGATGGAGAAATGGAGGTTCTTCAGCGTTTACGCATCGCGGTTTTGTCCCTGCTGTCAATACTGATGCCTGCTCAATGTGCGGGTTGTATGGTCTGGGATCATGTCGTGTGTCCGCGTTGTCGTAGTATCGCGCTTCGATCCGCTCGATTAGAGCGGATCGGCCTCGTCACCTTAGGGAAGAGCGAAACGGGAATGCCATGCGCGCCCTGTGATAATGACGGAAGTGGCGCCACCGTGCCGATGGCGTTTATCGGAAGGTATGACGGCGAGTTGAGGAACATCATCATCGCCTCTAAACATTCGCCGACCTTTCGTGGCGACGACTTCTTATATGACGCGGGCGCAAGTGTGGGGCGTTGTCTTGCCACTGCGCTTCCAGGCGATGAGCCGTGGTGGGTGATTCCTGCGCCGTCGAGCTGGAAACGAGTGCTTCACGGTAAGAATGTGACCGGCGCTTTTGCCCGGGGTGTTGCGTTAGGGCTTGCGCAGGTCAGTGGACGGCCAGCGCGGGTGGTTGGCGCAGTTCGTTTGCGGTTTGGCGTGCGCTCTCAAGCGGGTCGTGGGGGACGAGGCCGCCGTCTCGATCGAGCCGGATCCATGCGCCGGCGGCTTCATATTCCCGCCAATGTGGCGGTAGTGATTGTTGATGATGTGTTGACAACAGGAGCGACATGCCGTGAGGTGGCGCGCGCTGTTGGACGGGTTGACGCGGTCGGCGTATGCGCCCGAGTTTAGCCTTTCTATGACGCAGCTCACGAAAAAAGGGGTATGATAGGCGTATAACCGATAGAGCAAAGATGACCCGAAGAATGGCGTCTTTGCCCAGTGACTGGGGGTGATAGCTACGATCACCGTCCGATGCGATGAGGCAATCGGACATTCAACCCCGCGAGCAACGAAGCTCGCCAGCTTCCCATGGAGGAAAAATGGACATCACTGTCGTCGCACGCAACGCGGAAATCCACCCGAACTTCCGTGAGTACGTCGAAGAGAAAGTCTCGAAGATTACCCTGTTCTACCCGCGCGCTCAGCGCGTCGACGTGGAACTGACACACGAACGTAATCCTCGCCAAGCAGATACCGCCGAGCGAATTGAGCTCACGGTCTACGGCAAGGGTCCAATCATTCGAGCAGAAGCAGAATCCGGCGACCGCTACGCAGCTGTAGATATTGCGGCCGGTAAACTCTTCGAACGCCTCCGTCGCTTGCGTGACCGCGCCAAGGATCATCATCGTCGCTACTCTCACGAGATGGATGAGGTCGAGTTCCTCGAAGAACCCGTGCCGGTTGAAGATACCATCGAAGAGGCCGCTCCGCTCAAGCTTCGCTCTGCGGAAGACCTCAAGGTTGGTGAAGCACGCGAAGAGCAGCTTGGCGATACTCCGATCCTGGTTCGTCAAAAGGTTCACGAAGCCGAACCGATGACGGTTGATGAAGCACTCAACCAGATGGAAATGGTTGGCCACCCGTTCTTCCTGTTCATTGACAAGGAAACGAAGCAACCGTGCGTCGTCTACCACCGACACGGTTGGACCTACGGTGTCCTGCGTCTGAACACGACAACGGACTGCTGACGACTCGATAGTCAAAAAGTGTGAGTCCCAAGAGTTTTCTTGGGGCTCACACTTTTATGCGTTGGAGGTTAAAGGCGGAAGAGGAGGTTAGAGCTCGCCGTCTTCGACACTACGCAGGAAGTCAGACAGGCGGTTTGCTGCTGCGACGACGGACGGGCCGTGCTGGCGACCGGGCTGGCGCCCCATGCGTTCAATCGGACCGGAAATCGACAGGGCAGCGAGGACTCGACCCGAGGGGCCTCGTACCGGAGCGGAAACTGACGCGACTCCCGGCTCGCGTTCGCCGACAGACTGTGCCCACCCGCGCCGACGAACCTGAGAGAGCGTCGTCGCGTTGAAGGAGGCTCCGTAAAGACCACGGTGGAGGCGGTCGGGTTCTTCCCATGCAAGCAGAACCTGTGCTGCGCTACCGGCGGACATCGATAGAGTTGCGCCAACCGGGATGGAGTCGCGCAGACCCATCTCACGTTCGGATGCGGCAACGCAGACACGGTAGTCGCCTTGGCGACGGAAGATCTGTGAGGATTCCTTCGTATGATCCCGAAGAGCCTTCAGGACGGGCATCGACGCCGCAAGCAGACGGTCTTCGCCAGCAGACGAAGCGAGTTCTTGGAGGCGGGGACCGAGAACAAAACGTCCCTGCATGTCGCGAGCAACCATGCGGTGGTACTCAAGGGCAACCGCTAGACGGTGCGCGGTGGGTCGGGCCAAACCTGTCGCGGAGACGAGTTGAGCCAAGGTGGCAGGTCCGGCTTCAAGCGCGCCGAGAACGAGTGCTGCCTTGTCAAGAACTCCGACTCCACTAGTCGTTGAATCCTCCATATTCAAAAGTTTGCCATCTCAACCAATGAGACTGCAACTCTTCGCATGCTGAAACGGCAGACGATGAACAAGGAAACAGCAAGCGAATAAGTCGCTCGGTGACCGTTTGTCTGTAAGTAAGCGCTGTTCAGGACTATTTTGAACGCACGTAAGGGGGAAACATGACCGGCACAATGGCCGAAAAGGTCTGGCAAGACCATATTGTGAAAAAGGGCGAAGGTGGCGCCCCTGACCTTCTTTACATTGACCTCCACCTTGTTCACGAAGTGACCAGTCCCCAGGCTTTCGAAGGGCTGCGCTTGGCAGGGAGAAAGGTTCGTCGTCCCGATCAGACGATCGCCACCGAGGATCACAATACCCCGACCCTCGATATCGACCTGCCGATCGCTGATGAGACCAGCCGTACACAGATTCACACTCTGCGTTCGAACGCTGAAGAGTTCGGTATTCGTCTGCACTCGTTGGGTGATGCCGACCAGGGCATCGTTCACGTTGTCGGCCCGCAGCTGGGTATCACTCAGCCGGGTATGACAATTGTCTGCGGTGACTCGCACACCTCGACGCACGGTGCATTCGGCGCACTCGCATTCGGTATCGGTACCAGCCAGGTCGAACACGTTCTGGCAACCCAGACCCTGCCACTGGCTCCGTTCAAGACCATGGCAATCACCGTCAACGGTTCCCTGCCTGCAGGGTCGACTGCGAAGGACATCATCCTCGCTGTCATCGCAAAGATCGGCACCGGCGGTGGCCAGGGCTACGTTCTGGAATATCGAGGTCAAGCAATCCGCGAGCTGTCGATGGAAGGCCGCATGACGATCTGCAACATGTCGATTGAAGCGGGCGCCCGCGCCGGCATGGTTGCTCCCGACGAAACCACCTTCGAATACATCAAGGGACGTCCGCACGCTCCCGAAGGGGAAGAGTGGGAACGCGCAGTCGAATACTGGAAGACTCTGCGATCCGACGATGATGCCGTCTTCGATAACGAGGTCATCCTCGAAGCAGCCGATATTGAACCATTTGTCACTTGGGGCACAAACCCCGGCCAGGGCGTGCCGCTCTCAGCCACTGTCCCGAATCCGGATGACTTCACCGATGAGACTGGCAAGATGGCAGCCCAGCGTGCGCTTGAATACATGGGGCTCGAGGCGGGCACTCCGATGCGTGAAATCCCGATCGATACCGTCTTCCTCGGCTCGTGCACGAACGGTCGTATCGAGGATCTGCGTGCAGCGGCAGCCGTCATCAAGGGCCGTAAGAAGGCAGACAACCTGCGCATGCTGGTCGTGCCCGGCTCTGCTCGCGTGCGCCTGCAGGCTGAAGCTGAAGGACTGGACAAGATCTTCACCGACTTCGGCGCCGAATGGCGTAATGCCGGTTGCTCGATGTGCCTGGCAATGAACCCCGACAAGCTGAAGGAAGGGGAGCGTTCAGCATCCACCTCGAACCGTAACTTCGAAGGTCGCCAGGGTAAGGGTGGTCGCACCCACCTGGTTTCCCCGCTGGTTGCCGCTGCAACTGCGGTTCGAGGCACCCTGTCCAGCCCCGCTGATCTGTAAGAAACGAAGAAGGAGATAACACTCATGGAGAAGTTCACGACCCATACCGGTGTTGGTGTTCCGCTTCGTCGCTCGAACGTCGATACCGACCAGATCATTCCCGCCGTCTACTTGAAGCGCATTACTCGCAGCGGCTTCGAAGACGCTCTCTTCGCTGCTTGGCGTAACGATCCCGAGTTCATCTTGAACCAGGATGCGTACCGCTCTGGCTCTGTCCTGATTGCCGGCCCCGACTTCGGTACCGGTTCGTCGCGTGAACACGCGGTATGGGCGTTGAAGGACTACGGTTTTCGCGTCGTCCTGTCTGCCAAGTTTGCCGATATTTTCCGAGGCAATGCGGGCAAGCAGGGTCTTGTTGCTGGCGTGATCTCTCAAGAAGACTGTGAGTCCCTGTGGAAGATCCTCGAAAACGAGCCGGGCACCGAAGTCACTGTCTCGCTTGAAAACAAGACGGTGACCGCCGGTCCGATCACCGCGTCCTTCCAGATTGATGACTACGTGCGCTGGTGCCTGATGGAGGGCCTCGACGATATTGCTCTCACTCTCCGCGACGAAGACGCAATCGACGCCTACGAAACCAGCCGTCCTTCTTTCAAGCCGAAGACGCTTCCGGCGAAGTATCTTCCGAAGGAAGAGGTCATTCCTGCTCGTCCTGTTGGGCTGGGAATGCCGTCCGCTCGCTGAACGAGTTCGGGTCACTGAATACTTCGAAACTCGGTTTCATCTGAGTGTGTTGTGCCGTGAGTGAATCTGTGGGAGACGTGACTCTCCTTTGCAGACGCTCACGGCACGCCGTGCTTTAAAGTTGAGGCAGACTATTCATCTTTTTGAGGAGCCTGATTCATGCCCTCCGTGCTTCGCGTTGAAGGCGGTCACCCGCTAACCGGTGAAATCACTGTTCGTGGTGCCAAGAACTTCGTGCCCAAAGCGATGGTTGCGTCGCTTCTTGGTGAATCTCCGTCACAGCTGTCGAACGTGCCGTTGATTCGCGACGTTGATGTTGTGTCGGACCTGTTGCGCCTTCACGGCGTGACTGTTGATTTCGACCAAACAACCGGTGTGATGACGCTGGACCCGACGAACGTTCAGGTTGCGTCGCGCTCTGACATCGATTCCCTCGGCGGGGCTTCGCGCATCCCGATTCTGTTCTGCGGTCCGTTGTTGCACCAGCTCGGTGAAGCCTTCATCCCGGAACTGGGTGGGTGCAACATCGGTGGTCGCCCCATTGACTTCCACCTTGAAGGCCTGCGCAAGTTTGGCGCGAACGTCGATAAGCGTGTTGACGGCGTCCACATCACGAAGCCCGCAGAGGGCTTGCACGGTGCGGTTATTGAGCTTCCGTTCCCTTCAGTCGGTGCCACCGAGCAGACCCTTTTGACCGCTGTTCGTGCTGAAGGTATTACCACCTTGAAGGGGGCGGCGATCGAGCCTGAGATCATGGATCTCATTAACGTCCTGCAGAAGATGGGTGCCATCATCTCCGTCGATACGGATCGCACGATCCGCATCGAAGGCGTGCCCACGCTGAAGGGCTACCGTCATACCGCACTTCCTGACCGTATTGAGGCTGCATCATGGGGCGCCGCTGCGCTGGCAACCCGCGGTGATATTTATGTCCGTGGCGCACACCAGCCCGACATGACGACCTTCCTTAACACCTTCCGCAAGGTTGGTGGAGCGTTCAACATCGACTCTGACGGCATCCGCTTCTACCATCCCGGTGACGAACTGAAGTCGATTGCCCTTGAAACGGCCGTACACCCGGGCTTTATGACCGACTGGCAACAGCCTCTTGTCGTTGCTTTGACTCAGGCTGAAGGCCTGTCCATCGTTCACGAAACCGTCTATGAGAACCGATTTGGGTTCACGAAGGCCCTGCGCAAGATGGGCGCAAATATTCAGGTCTACCGCGAGTGCTTGGGCGGAACACCGTGCCGTTTCGGCCAGCGTAACTTCTTCCACTCCGCTGTTATTTCCGGCCCCACTCCGCTGCATAGTGCGGACATCGAGGTTCCTGATCTGCGCGGTGGCTTCTCGCATCTGATTGCTGCGCTTGCCGCTCAGGGAACGTCTACGGTTGCTGGCATTGACGTGATTGCTCGAGGCTATGAGCACTTTACGAAGAAGCTGCACCAGCTGGATGCTCGCGTCGACTACGTGAAGTAAGCGAATCAATGACTGCGCACACTACGGCGGAGAGGCGATCAATCCATCTGCTGATTTCTTCTATGTCAGCCGGTGGTCGTTCAGTGAACGTCGGCCCCGAAGTTGTCCGCATTTTACGTGGCGGTGGTTGGGCAGTCCGAGTCAGCGTCACCAGAGCGTCAGATGACCCTTGTCAGATTGCGTCTGCAACAACCGAGGATGTGATTGGCGCCCTGGGTGGTGACGGTTTCATTTCGGCGATCGCACGAGGCGCCCACGAAGCTGGCGCGTTGTTCGCGCCGATTCCTGGCGGACGAGGCAATGATCTGTGTCGAGCTCTTGGGATCAGCCCCGATGCGTCAGCTCGCGCGAAACAGTTGGCAGAACTGGGTTTTGTGAACGAAGAAAGCGACGAGCTATTTGCTTCGCGAATTCGCCCGATGGACGGAATGTGGGTGACCACCCCAGACGGAACTGTTCATTCCCTGGTTTTGGGCCTGGTCTCTTTGGGCTTGGATGCGAAGGCGAATCTATTGGCGAACGAGTCAATGTTTACGTCTGGTCCTATCGCATACGGCTATGGAGCGTTCGCTGCTCTCGCAACCCATCGTCCTTCCACCATTACGCTGAAGATTGATGGGCAAGAACGCGAGCTTACTGGGTGGATCACGTCCGTTTCTAACTCTGGACGATTGGGTGGTGGCGTTCGCCTTGTTCCTCAGTCCGATATGACCGACGGGATCATGGAACTGTGCCACGTTGAAGACATCCCGTTGTTGAAGGCTCTTCCGATCTTGGCGAAGGTTGTGGGTGGCCGCTCGCAGGGGCATGAGGTCATCCATGTGGAGCCGGCCTCGTCGATTGAAATTACCCAGCCCGTTGGCATGGTTGCCATGGCGGACGGCGATAAGGTGGCCGAGATTCCCTTCACCGTGACTTCGGCGCCGCACATCGTCGACGTTCTGGTCTGAGGAACGTAGTCGGCGTAAGGCGTGACGGATCGCTCCTGCACCCATTCGCCGACCTTAGACGCAAAGGCGCAGGTGGACAGCACCCTGACATTCCGCGGCGAGTGCCTGTTCTCACGTTAGACTTCGATCCATGAGCACGAAGATCACTGGCGTCTACCGCTTCGCCCAGAACGTCCTGCGTCCGATCATGACACCGTGGGTGAAGATTGATGCGCAGGGTACCGAAAACATCCCGGAAAACGGCCCGTATTTGCTGATTGTGAACCATTTGTCAGCCGTTGATCCGCTGAGCCTCTGCTGGTTCTATATGAAGCGCAAGACGAAGATTCGTTTTCTGGCGAAGAAGTCGATGTTCTCTGTGCCGGTGATGGGCACAATTTTTGCGGGCATGGGGCTGATCCCCGTTGACCGCGAAGTGAATCCCGCTCAGTCTTTGGAAGCTGCCACCGAGGCTCTGAAAGACGGCGATATTGTCGCTATCTGGCCGGAAGGCACATTCACTCAAGACCCCGATCAATGGCCGATGTCGTTCAAGACGGGTGCTGCGCGCCTGGCGTTGGACACCGGTGTGTCGGTGGTTCCGATTGCCCAATGGGGTGCTCAATTCGTCAAGGGCCCATACTCGTCGAAGATTGATTTCCGCCCTGGGCGCACGATTCGCTACCAGATCATGCCTCCTGTTGACCTGTCGGATCTGATGAGTGACCAAGGGGCAGATAATCACGAGGCAGTGAAAGAAGCGACTTCGCGCATGCACACTGCGCTGACCAAGGGAGTGGCACAACTGCGCGGCCTTGAACCTCCGACTCGTATGTGGCAGGCGAAGACGAAGGCCGGCCCGTGGTGGGAAAAAGAAGGTAAGAAGCTCGAAGAGAAGAAGGCGAAGAAGGCGAAGAAGGCAGGCAAATAGGCTGGGGGAGACAAGCGCTCCCGAGGCTCTCGCTCTGCTTGCTATTTCTGGATTAGCTCTGCTTGCTATTTCTGGATGTCGATTACTGCTCGAAGCGGATGTGTCAGGAAGCCGAGCTGGAAATTCCTCGCGTGATCCATACCGATCACGATGTGGGTCGAATCTTCAAAGGTTCCGTCTTCGCGTACGTCCAAGGGACCAACCTGCAGGTTTCGTGGCCCCTGATAATACTGCTCGAGTTGTCCGTCCATGATCGGCATTGATGTTCCGGTCAGGACGAAATCAAGATAGGCGACGCCTTCCACGTCCAATTCCTGTCCGCGTCCCTGTTCGATCGGCTTGTCGGCCCACGATTGGTGGTAGCCCAGGGTGGCCTCGCCGGTGAACTCAACGACAATGCGATAGAAAGTGTCGTGTTCGCCAACACGCATATCGTGGAAGATCGCGGGGGTTTTACCAGGTTGAGACGGGGCGTCTTCCAACTCGTTGACCCAAGCGTCGCCGTTAATTGGCTGCGTGCCCTGTTCTTGTTTGTCAGGGCCAGATTCTGGGGTGGCATCACCCGACTGGCCTGACTGGCCAGATTGTGAGGGCATCGGTTGTGGTGTCGATCCATCACTCATAGTGTCGTCGACTTGAGGTGCGCACGCGCCCAAGATCACACCGCAGGATGCCAGTAGGGCAACGCCAATCACACGCTTACGAGACATCATTGAATCTTCACCGCCATAATTGTCGAGGTGCTAGTAGGGTCTCACATATGAGTAAGGAACGTGTGTTTACGCGCGCGGCGGTTTTAGGTGCCGGCGCTTGGGGTACTACTTTTGCGCAGATTCTTGCGGATGCTGGGCTCAATGTAACAATGTGGGGTCGTAAAGCTACCACGGTTGACTTCATCAACTCGGGTGAGAACGCGACCTATCTTCCCGGTATTGAACTGTCGGATCAGATCAGTGCGTCGACGTCTATCGAAGAGGTTGTGACCGGCGCTCAACTGATCGTTATCGCTGTGCCGGTTGCCGGTGTGCGTTCGACTCTGGAGGCTGCGCGCCCATGCTTGAGTGATGATGTTGTGATCGTGTCTCTTGCGAAGGGCTTGGAGCTTGCAAGTCATCTGCGCGTCGACGAGATTATCGAACAAGCCTCGGGACTAGGCCAAGATCGTATTGCTATCATTTCCGGGCCGAACCTGTCGCGCGAAATCGCCGAGCATCAGCCGACGGCCACAGTCGTTGCCTCAACGAACCAGCAGTTGGCTATCGATATTGCGAAGGCGTGTCACACCTCGTACTTTAGGCCGTATGTCTCGACGGACGTTATTGGCTGTGAGATCGCGGGCGCGACGAAGAATGTCATTGCCGTGGCTATTGGCGCTGCAGAGGGGATGGGGCTGGGGCTCAATACCCGCGCGACTCTCATTACACGAGGTCTTGCTGAGATGACTCGCCTGGGTCAAGCGCTTGGGGGAGACCCCGCTACCTTTGCTGGACTCGCCGGTATTGGTGATCTGATGGCAACCTGTTCGTCGCGCCTGTCACGTAACTTCTCCTTGGGTCATCGTATGGGTACGGGCTTGAGTTTGGACAAGGCCCTCGCGTTGTCACCTGGCGTTGTTGAAGGTGTGCGTTCTGCCGAGCCGATCCTTGCCGTCGCTGATTCGCTGGGCATCGATATGCCGATCAGCGCAGCCGTTCTAGCCGTTGTCAGCGGTGACGCCACGATCGAACAGATGGGGCAGATGCTCCTTGCGCGCCCGCAGAAGATGGATGGCTGGGAGATCTCGTTACTCTGAGGTTCCTATTCGCGCCCTTGTTCGGGTGGCGTTCACGTGTAGCGTGAAAATATGCCGAGCGCGGCTTCGGCAATGCGAGTAAACGGGCACACCGCCACCGCGTAGTCGAACGGGCGCGCGGTGGCGATACTCTTAACGCATGACTGAAACTGAAAAGCGTCGCGTCCTCATCGTTTTTGGTGGACGCTCAGGTGAACACGAGGTTTCGTGTGCGACAGCGGCCGGAATTCTGCGCGCAATTGATCGCGAGAAGTGGGATGTTCTGCCCGTCGGTATTACTCACGATGGGGAATGGGTGCGCGTAGCCGATGACCCTTCGGCGTTGGAATTCAAAGACGGACACGGCCAGAGCGTGACGGCCGGCGCCTCGCGCGTTGTTCTTGCTCCCGGTTCTGGGTCGTTGCTTGACGTCACCTACGAAGGCGATCCCTCGGCTTTAGATTCTCATGTCTCCGGCGTTGAAGACCTTGGACATGTTGACGTTGTCCTGCCTCTGTTGCACGGACCCTACGGCGAAGACGGCACCATCCAGGGCCTCTTCGAGATGGCGAACGTCCGCTACGTCGGATGCGGCGTCACCTCCAGCGCAATCTCTATGGACAAGCACCTGACGAAGACCGTGCTTGCCGCAGCCGGAATCGACGTGGGGCAGTGGGAACTCATCACCGCTCTTCAATGGGCAGAAGACCCCAAGGCATGCACCGACCGCGTGAGCGCACTTGGATACCCTGTGTTCGTGAAGCCCTGTCGCGCAGGCTCCTCCATCGGTATCACCAAAGTCGATTCCGCGGGCGAGCTTGCAGTCGCCATGAAGGAAGCGCAAAACGCTGACCCGCGCGTCATCGTCGAAGCCGGAATCGTTGGACGCGAAATCGAATGCGGCGTCCTCGGATCCGCCACGGGACACCCGCGCACCGCGCCCCTCGGCGAAATCGAGGTCCCCGAAGGCGAGTTCTACGACTACGAACTCAAATACGTCGACACCGAAGCCATCGGCCTCGTGTGCCCGGCAAACGTGGCGCCCGAATTCGAAAAGAAGATCCGCGACACGGCTGCCCGCGCGTTCGACGCTTTGGAATGCGAAGGTCTGGCACGTGTCGACTTCTTCCACAATGAAGAAACCGGATCCGTCATCATCAACGAAGTGAATACCATGCCCGGATTCACGCCGATCTCCATGTTCCCGCAAATGTGGGCAAAGGGAGGACTCGACTACACCAGCTTGATTGACACACTTCTTGAAGAAGCGCTCGATCGGGAACTCGGATTGCGATAAGTGTCGAACCGATAATGACAACGGGAAGGGGCGTACCCAGATTTGAGTACGCCCCTCCTTGATCTTAGGCGCGAGTGTGCCCCGCCCCTGTAGTGGTGAGACGGTTTCTAAGTGGAGGCGGCCTCGTTGCTGAGCGAACAAACGACCACTGTGGCGTGCGCTGGCTCTCAGGACTTAACTCCCACAAGCATGCGCCGATTCGGTATCTTTGGAACTATGACGACCAAGCCCAAAGTCACGCTGGTGACCTCATCTGCAATGCCGAACCTCTACCACGGTGAGGAAGGGTTGCTGGATGCTCTCGCGGAACGCGGATGCGACCCCCACATTAAAGTCTGGAACGACCCGGACGTGGACTGGAACGAAGCCGGAATGGTTATCGTTCGTTCGGTCAGCGACTACCCGTTGCAACGCGACACCTTCCTCGAATGGACCAAGAAGGTTCCGCGAATCCTGAACCACCCCGACATTCTCGAGTGGAACACGCATAAGACCTACCTGCGCTCGCTGGCGAAGCGCGGTCTGCCCACCATTCCCACCACTTGGCTGGAACCTGAGCAGAATCTGTCGAAGCACCAGATCCACACACGATTCCCGGCCTCTGGTGAGTTCATTGTCAAGCCCGCCGTTTCGTCCGGCGTGCGTGATATCGGCCGATACACCACTCTTTCCACCCCGCAGCGTCAAGCCGCCATCGCGCAGGTCCAGCAGTTGTTGGGCGAGGGACGTGCGGTCATGGTTCAGCGCTACCTTGAAGAAATCGACACCAACGGTGAGATTTCGCTGGTGTTCTTCAATGGTCTGGTCTCGCACGCTGTTGTGAAGCGTGCGCAGCTGCACCCCGCATCCGTCACCGACCCGAGCATGCACGAAGCAGTCGTTACCGCTCAGGCAGCCGACTCTGTCGCATGGCAGTGGGGCGAAGAAATCCGCCGTAACCTGCACGCATACGTGAAGGAACGCATTGGACGCGACGAACAGTTCCTGTTCAACCGCGTGGACCTGGTGCCGGACGGTAAGGGCTCGTTCCTGGTCATGGAAGTGTCTTTGGTTGACGCTGACCTGTACCTGGGGGCGACGCCGGAAGCGCTCGGAAACTTTGCTGACGCAATCTCGGTGCGTGCGCACTGGTGAGCATCTCGCTTGAGTGAGGACGCCGCGAAGGCCTGAACTAGCCCCCGGCAGTTGGTGAACTAGCCCCCGGAAGTTGGACTGGTTTAATTCTAGGTGGTTAGGGTCTCAAGGGTCTGATTCCGATATTGCATCGGTGCCTGGCTGAGTCTTTTCTGTTCCCACGTGCACTTGGTGCGACGAATGTGGGTTTAAAAGCTCGGTTTTGTCGCGTTGGGTGCGGTTGGTGACGTGGCGCCTTGCTTGGTGTGGCTTTGCGCTTGTTGGGGGCGACGTGGCGAATGACACGCGCTAGTACCCAGTACGATTTTCATTTGAGGTGACTTATTTGCTAGAGTTTTCTCCGTTGCGCTAAGCGCTTCAATGGTGGCTGTAGTTCAGTTGGTAGAGCACCTGGTTGTGGTCCAGGACGTCGCGGGTTCGAGTCCCGTCAGCCACCCAGATGAATCCCGGAACCTTGCGGTTCCGGGATTTTGTTTTCGTAAGGAGTTTCCTACGCTGACGGGGGCATAAGGGGAATAAGGGGTGCTCCGCGAATGCCTGAGGACTACAGTGGTATTTTTCCTACGAGGAACTGGAGGGGAAATGATGACCGTTGAGGTCGCTCGTGATCGTGGCTGGTGGATCGCTCATTTAACGTACGCTGGGCAGACCTACCACACGCAGGGTCACACGCTCCGCGAATTGCGAGAAATGATTGATGATCTTTTCTCGTTTGTGTGTGAAGACGAAGGCAAACCTGGTTCAGCCACCGCGACCTTCAGATTACGGTTGGTGCCGCTTCGTCGCTGGTAAGGCGACGAGCTACGAGGATCCCCAGAGCGCTCAGCGGAAATGCTTCGTGATATTCGCGCCAAATAGGCGTTGAGCCCTCATCAGGGGTGCGATCTCGTGCATCGTGGAATGATCCACTTATGGCAACTGAATCCACCCACGTCCACCGTGCTCGCGTCGCCAGCAACTTCATCACCGTTGTCGGCGTGTGCGAATTGCACCCAACGCGGATAATGAAACGACGCCGATAATCGGCGCCCCCCCACATTCTTTGGAGGCATCATGCCCGACGTTCTCGCCTACGCGTGCGACGACACCGCCAGCGTTTTCCACAAAACCACCATTCACCTGCGCGAACCCGGCCCCGGCGAAATCTATTTCGAGGTCAAGTACGCCGGCATCTGCCACTCCGACATTCACAGCGCCAGGGGCGAGTGGGGCCCGAAGAAGTACCCTCTGGTCCCCGGCCACGAGATCGCCGGCATCGTCGCCAAAGTCGGCGAAGGCGTCACGAAGTACAAGGTCGGCGACAAGGCCGGCGTCGGTTGCCTGACCAACTCGTGTGGCACGTGTGAAATGTGCACCTCGGGCTACGAACAGTTCTGTACAGGGGACGAGGCCGGCCTTCCAGGAGCGCTCTGGACCTACGGTTTGGATGCCGATGGAAATCCGACTGCCGGCGGTTACTCCCAGGGCTTCACGGTGTCGGAAAACTTTGCGTGCCGTATCCCGGATGAAATCCCGTTTGAGGCAGCGGCTCCGTTGCTGTGCGCGGGTATTACGACGTATTCGCCACTGAAGCGCTTCGGAGCTGGCCCCGGCAAGAAGGTCGCAATTGTGGGCATGGGCGGACTGGGGCACATGGCAGTCCAGATTGCGGCAGCCATGGGTGCCGAGGTCTCCGTGATCTCGCACGGTCGTTCGAAGGAAGAAGATGCGCGTCGGTTCGGCGCAACGCACTTCTACGCCACCAGTGAAGAGGGGACAGTCGCCTCGCTTGCTTCCAGCTTTGACCTGATTATCTGCACCGTCAGCGCCGCGAACCTTGATTACGCGGGGCTGATTGCAACACTGCGTCCGCTCGGTTCCTTCGTGAACATCGGCCTGCCCGAGACACCGCTGACCCTGCCGTGGCGTGCGGTCATTGGCGGTAACCGAATCGTTGCTGGTTCCAACATTGGTGGCATCCCCGAAACGCAGGAAATGTTGGACTTCTGCGGAGAGCATGGAATCGCCCCGCAGGTTCAGATCATCAGTGGCGAAGACATCACCGAGGCCTACAACAACGTTGTCGACTCCAAGGTGCGCTACCGCTACGTGATCGATACGGCAACGTTCTGAAATACGTTGCTTCATGAGCATTGAAGGGAAAGAGGCCGTGACCTTTATACGGGTCACGGCCTCTTTTTGACTGTCGGGGTGACAGGATTTGAACCTGCGACATCCTGCTCCCAAAGCAGGCGCGCTACCAAGCTGCGCCACACCCCGAAACACACGCAACGGCGTTTGAGGGCGCCGAAGCGAAATGCTACATGGAAGATCATAAGGCCTAGACGGTTAAATTTCGCAATCGAAGTGAAAACCCGCTACTATCGACCATGCGCGCTTTGATGCGTCTGCGGATGTAGCTCAATGGTAGAGCCTCTGCCTTCCAAGCAGATCACGCGGGTTCGATTCCCGTCATCCGCTCTGATAACCCCCGGTTTTCGTTGAGAATCGGGGGTTTTTGTTGCTATCACGCCGTTTGTGGTGGGGTGGTGCGGGTGAGAGTGAAAGCCGTTTAGATACCTGAAATTGGTATCATGCTGGTATCAAGCCCGTCTGATACCAAGAGCCGCTGAAATTGATACCAGGCGCAAACAATGAGCTGAAATGCCACATTTACCGCGTGGAATCGAGGAATACTGAGGAAAATACCGCGTCCGCTTCAGTTTTGAAGGCAAACGATATCTAATCGGCTCGTATTCCAATCTGAAAGACGCCCAAAACGCGATGGCGATTGCGAAGTCAGAGATGGTTTGTGGGGTGTATATCACACCTGCTGAGCGCCGTAAGCGTCAGAAGGAAGCTGAGGAAGCCGAATGTGCGGAAGCTGGGGGAGAGTTTTAAGTTCTAGTCATTTTCTTGCTTTGTATCCTCTTTCCACCTGTCAACACTTTACTAGTGTGGTATTATGGGGGTGTAGGAAGGAGGTGAAGGAAACGGATTTCGTAGGAATTACTGGGAATTCTCTTCGGGATCGCTGAAATCATCAAGGCAAGCGCCCAGGTGATCACAGCATCGAGGAGCAAGCGCAAATGAGACCGATGGTCCGGAGATGTCACTAGCAACTCCGGGCCGCCGGCCCCTACGAAAAATTCCACCACACAATATGAACAACATCAAGGACATCCTGATCTTGCTCGCCCTCGTATGCATCATTGTCTGGCTTGCCGTCGAAGGCTATACGGTCTACGCAGCAATCGCAGGCACGTTGCTTGTCGTCGCAGGGGTCATCTACCTGATTGCATTCATCATGGGAAGGAATAAGAAATGACAGACCAGACACCCGTCTATCTGTCTCGCTCTGACCTTGCCCGCCGTATCGGCGTACAAGTAGGCACTCTAGGGCGCTACGCGCTTCCAGAGCCCGACGTGTACATCGGACTCGAAGGCAGGCGCACAATGGGCTGGAAAGCAGAAACAATCGACGAGTGGAACGCTCGTCGCCCAGGACGCGGCAACTGGTCAAAGACAACCAATTGATGGCAGATACGCAAAAACCGCCCTCACTTTCCCGTGCGGATTGTGAGGGGCACTGACGACAGGCCGCGGGAAGTGGTGAATTCATCAATCCATCGGGAATAGCTCGGTCTGCTGGTCTGCCAAGTGTGTCCTCTCCGTACAAGGCCCGTCGGCCATGATGAACCCACTGAACCCCAGTGGTCAGGGAAACTTGGGTACAGAAAACCCCCGGCACCAAAACGGTGACAGGGGTCAGTAACAGCGTGTGAGCTTTTATCCGGTCAGGCTTCTTCTAGCCTCGGCATAAAGAAACCCCGGAGCCTCAGTAGCTTCGGGGTCCTCTCCGTGTGTTGAAGGTATTGGTGCTGTTAGCGCTTGAGCTTCTACAGCTTGTTCAGCCGTTCTTCGTAGATCGCGTTGCACTCACCGAGGGTGCCTGTGCGGATCTCGGTGTGCTCCCAGATCTCCAGGATGTGGTCGCGCGCCTCGGTCATGGAGAGCCTGCGAATCCCGAGTTCGTCCATGTAGTGCTGGAGCTCATCATCGGCCGTGCTGAGGCTGATCCAGTCCGGGTCGATGTAGGTGACAGGGTCTCCGTACCAGGCGAGCATGGCGACGACCTTACCATCGCGGATCAGGTCGACCCATGAGACTGGCGTCTCGTCGACGAGGAAGAGCATACATGGGTAGCGACCCTCCGGGAGGGACGATTCGCCGGCGGGACTTATCGCAGCAGCAGAATGCCACTCGCCGTCGATCCAGCCGGATTCTTCGACGAGCCTGTTCAGCTCCTCATTCGAGAGTGGCTTCTTCTTCTGCGGTTCCATGGCGTTGTTCTACTCTTTTTCCTCGAGAATCGTAGCAAAGACGTGAATCTGGCCTGCCATTTCATCGTTTTGCACGTGATCGATTCTGTATTTCAGGCCGCGGTGGAGAATGATTTCGCGCTCAGATGCACCGTATTGACCAATCCGCATCGGATTGACCGCCCGAGTTCCTTGGGGAACGCTGAAATGAATCTGCACCGGCTTGTGGTCGTAAACGGCTTTCTGCCCGACTGATGTCGATGTGTATTGGTGCTGCGTCTGAATAGAGCCCTCAAGCTTCTTCTAGCCTCGGCAGGAAGAACTTATACCAGTATGGTTGTTCTTCCCGCAGGATCTGAATCTGCTCTGGAGTGAACTTTTGCGGGTAGTCCGTCCACAGGTTCAACACTGTCTTCTTATCGAACGTGACATACAGGGAACCTATCTCAAAAGACCCATCTTCACAGACGCGCCCTACAGTCCACACATGAGGATCAGCAACTTCAGGATCGTCGATGACAAACTCATCATTTAACAGCACCTAGCGACCCCTTTCGTTGCGCTGTTTCCACAGTGTTAAGGTAGCCCACCAGTTCAGCGTCTCCGTCACTGAGTGCAAGTGTGGTGATTTCCGCGATTGTCGAGTCAGCCTCGTACCTAAAACCTCGGAAACTATGTGACATTTTACAGGCGAAACGCTCTCGCAGTTCTGCTTTTGTGAGCTCATGCCAGCCGTTTTGATCTGGATAGGGGCTTTGTAGCTCCAAATATTCGTATCTGCTTCCTGTATTTCTGATTAGAGCAGCATGTCTACCAGTTACGAGGATGTACTTTTTGCCGGTTTCCACATGATCAAGTAGCTTCCCAACAGCCTTGAGATCATTGAATTGCCGTTCTGAATAGGATTCGACTCCAGTACTCGTCAGGATTTTACGGATCCTGATGCCATAAACTGACCACACTCCTCAAAGAGGCAGGCTTTACTTCACGCCAAGGCAAAGGCGATCACGAAATATGGTCAAACGGGTCTTTCAGCGTTTCCATCACCCAAACCCGCGAAATCTCCCCGGGCCTGACCCGCAAAGCGTTCAAAACGATCGAAGCAAGCAAAAGGAACACAAAATGAACACGATAACCATCACCGCCCGCCACTGGAGCGGTGGCTGGGAACTGTGGAACGGGGACGACATCTGGACACAAGTGCGCACTCTTCCCAAAGCCCGCCAGCAAGTAATCGACTACCTCGACACGATGGAAGAAAACGTCGATCACTCCACCTGGAACATCACTATCGTCCCTGAGATAGAGCAATCCGCCCAAGTAAAACAATCCATCGAAGCATCTAAAACAGCTGAAGAATCCGCCAAAGTAGCCTCCGTAGCGTCCCGAAAAGCAATACGAGCGCTGAAAGACGCCAACTATTCTCTGGCAGATATTAGCTACATTATGGGCTTGTCTCGCTCTCGCGTCTGCCAACTCGCCAACTCCTAACATCCGCCCCTCGCAAGTCCGTATCCGGCCTGCTACCTGTCAACAGGGCGGGCAGGTAACCCCAACGCGACTACCTGCCCGCCGTTGTCTTGGTGGTATTAGAACGGTGGGGTGGCGCGGGTAAGGTTTCGCTTCTTTGGTCAGATAAAGTTTGCCCTCAGCGCTGTGAGATTGCCCCTCTTCGGTGCTTTGCCCCTTTTATGTGCGCTTCGCTCAGCAAAGTATCTGACAGAGTGTCATAATAATTGTGTATATGGCATTCGTTCGTTGATCCACGTCAAAGGTCGTTGAAGTATGAGCGCAGTAAACCAGAATTCTGAAGTAGCACCCACGCGCCGTGACTGGATGGCTCTAGCAGTTCTCTCCATCGGTCTGGGGCTCATTGTCCTTGACGGCACAATCGTCGGAGTTGCTCTCCCTGTCATTATTGGGGACTTGCAGCTGAATATCACCGACGCGCAATGGGTAAACAGTCTCTATGCAGTCCTGCTCGCAGCGCTTCTGCTTTCGACGGGCAACTTGGCTGATAGGTGGGGACGTAAAAAGGTATTCCTGATCGGTATCGTCGTGTTCGTAGCGGGGAGTCTTGTAGCTGCCCAATCCGAAACTGCGGGGGTTCTGATCTCGTCGCGCGCGATCCAAGCATTGGGGGCGGCTTTCATCATGCCCTCGACGCTTTCAACGGTAAACGCGGTATTCCGCGGTCGATATAGGGCGGCGGCATTCGGTGTCTGGGGTGCCGTTATTTCCGGCGCTGCCGCAGTTGGGCCACTTGCGGGTGGAGCGCTGACTCAGTGGGCCTCGTGGCCGTGGATCTTCCTGGTCAACCTTCCGATTGGCGCGCTGGTATTCGTCGCCGCGCTGTTTACCGTGCCGAATACTCGGGGGAAGAGTGGGCGTCCCGGCATCGATGTTGATGGAGCCATGCTCAGTGCGATTGGCTTCGGAGCTCTTGTCTTCGCCGTTATCGAGGGCCCTGACCTTGGGTGGTGGACTCCGAAGGGTGAATTCAGCATCTTTGGGTGGGATTGGCCGACAACTGCTGCGCTTTCTCCCGTCCCCGTTGCCTTGGGAGTCGCAGTGATTGCGCTGGCTCTCTTCGTGATGTGGGAACGCCATCGTGAGAAGGTTCAGCGCACAGCTCTTCTTCGCCTGGACCTCTTTCTTCTACCGACCTTTGCGTGGGGGAACGTGACTGCCGGAATGGTTGCAGTGGGAGAATTTGCGATCATTTTTGTTCTTCCCCTGTATCTCATCAACGCACTTGGCTTGGACATCATGGGCGCGGGGCTCGTCCTTGCGGCGATGGCAGTTGGTGCGTTCTTGTCGGGTGCGTCTGCGCGACATCTTGCGGCGAGGTTCGGCGCTCCGGCGACAGTATTGATCGGACTGGCTCTGGAAGTGGTAGGCATTCTGGTTCTCGCACTTCTTGTGAGCCCGACGACCCCGGGATGGGGGATTGGCCTGCCTCTGACCGTCTATGGTCTTGGACTCGGTCTTGCATCAGCGCAGTTGACGGGCACGGTACTTCGGGATATTCCTGTTCAATTCTCCGGTCAAGGATCGGCGACACAGAGTACGGTCAGGCAGATTGGTTCGGCTTTGGGAACTGCTGTTGCGGGGGCCATGCTCTCCGTTTCGCTCTCGATGGCTCTTCCTCAAGCGCTTGAAGACGCCGGACTGACAGGGGAGGCATTCGATTCCATTGCCGAGGCAACGCGCTCGTCCGCCGGCGTCATGATCGCGCAACTGCGAGCTCAAGGCGATCACAGCGCCCTTGGTGATCAAACTGCTCTCACCGTGGAAGCACTGACGAGGGGCTTTAGTGACGCCACAAGCTGGGCACTCCTAGCCGCGAGCCTCTTCCTTGTCCTCGGCCTCGTCGGTGTACTACGCCTACGCCGTGCGTCCATGATCTCTTCTGGCGATTAAGTAGGGCGAGGCAGGCGGATTGAGTGGATCTCCTTCTGGGAGATAGCGCGCCCAGCGGATACTCCTCGCGATAATTTCTGTATGCCTGAGATGAAGACCCCAGATCTTTCACTGGCGAAAGCTGCATTGTTGGGGTTATGTATGTGAGAGCCTAGGGATCCTCGAGTTTGCGCACGTGATGAATGACTGGTCTGTGGATCACTCCTTGGAAACTTCGAAGGTGGAGTCGCCCTCGATTAGTGGAGTTGCGCGCATTTAAGCCATAAACCTGGTCTCGATAGGGACATTGACGCGGGTCTGTCGTAAACTAGGCGAGTTGTCATGCGCCCGAATTGGGTGCTCCCGCAAATTTGAAACGTTTTGGAGTGCACGCACGTGAAGAGCACCGTTGAGACTCTCGAACCCACCAAGGTTCGCCTGACCGTTGAGGTTCCCTACGAGGAACTGTCCGATGAGATGAACAAGGCCTACAAGGATATCTCCCAGCAGGTCTCCATCCCCGGTTTCCGTAAGGGCCACGTGCCACCTCGCATCATCGACCAGCGTTTCGGTCGCGCAGCCGTCATCGAACAGGTCGTCAACGAGGTCCTGCCGGGTCACTACTCGGATGCAGTCGCAGAGCATTCGCTCCGCCCGATGCAACAGCCACAGGTCGAGGTTACCGAGATCCCGAACACCACCGGCGAACAGGGGGGACAGCTGATCTTCACCGCTGAGGTCCCGGTTGTGCCGGACTTCGAGCTCCCCGAATTCGACGAGAAGACCGTTGTCACCGTCGACACCACCGAGGTCACCGACGAAGACGTCCAGAAGGAACTCGACGAGCTCCGCTCTCGCTTCGCAACTCTGAAGACCATCAACCGCAAGGCCAAGACCGGCGATTACGCAACCATCGACATGGTTGCCACCATCAACGGTGAAGAGGTCGACTCGGTCGCAGACGTGTCCTACGAAATCGGCTCGGGCAACATGCTCAATGGTCAGGACAAGGCTCTGCGTGGCACCAAGGCAGGCGACGAGGTTTCCTTCACGTCCACCCTCAAGGGCGGCGACCACGAAGGTGAAGAAGCAGACATCACCATCACCGTGAAGTCCATGAAGGCGCGCGAACTGCCGAAGGCGGACGACGACTTCGCTCAGATGGTTTCTGAATTCGACACCATCGACGAGCTCATGGAAGACCTGCGCACGCAGGCCGGCCAGTCAAAGACCTCGCAGCAGGCGCTACAGGCCCGCGACAACCTGATCACCGACCTCCTCGAACAGGTTGAGATTCTTCTTCCTGAAGAGGTCATCGAGCACGAGGTTTCGCGCCGCGTCTCCGAAGATGCCAAGCCGAAAGAAAAGAAGGAAGCGCGCGCGGCCGTCGAGCGCGAACTGCGTTCTGAACTCCTCTCCGAGGCAATCGCGAAGAAGTTCGATGTTCAGGTTTCCCAGCAGGAACTCATCGACTACGCGATCCAGATGTCGCAGAACCTCGGCATCGACATCAACCAGCTGTTCTCCTCCTCGCAGCAGATGGCAGCAGTTGTCGCAGACCTCGGACGTTCCAAGGCTATGATCGAGGCTCTGCGTCAGGTCACCGTCAAGGACACTGAAGGCACGGTCGTTGACCTCTCTGAGTTCTTCGGCGACGTTGCAAAGGAAGAAGCAGAAGCTGAAGAGGCAGAAGAAACCACTGAAGCCTGATTCAAGCATGCGCTAGCAACACGCGAGTGAATGTGGCCGGTACTTTCGGGTACCGGCCACATTGCATGTGGGAGGCCTCATACTGCTATGAGCACTGCGCCTACAGCGAACAGAGGGGGATTGGCTGAGCCTTGTCCGCGTGAAACCGATAAGTTATACCCAGTGGGATCTGAAAGCGGATCTATTCGACCAAGGAGAATCCTCGTGAGCGACCAGGCTGTAATGGCAGGCGGCGGCGTGCAATCGCCGATGGGTCTGTCCGACTCCGTGTACCAGCGACTTCTTGCAGAACGCATCATTTGGCTGAACGGCGAGGTCCGTGATGAAAACGCCAACGCGATCTGCGCCCAGATGCTTCTGCTTGCCGCCGAAGATCCGGACCGCGACATCTACCTGTACATCAACAGCCCGGGTGGGTCGGTGACCGCAGGCATGGCAATTTACGACACTATGCAGTACGTCAAGCCTGATGTCGTCACTGTCGCAATGGGCTTGGCTGCTTCGATGGGTCAGTTCCTGCTGACCGCAGGCGCGCCGGGCAAGCGCTTCATCACCCCGCATACTCGCGTCCTGCTCCACCAGCCTCTTGGTGGTGCCGGTGGTAGCGCCACTGAGATTCGTATTAACGCGGACCTGATTCTGAAGATGAAGAAGGAACTCGCCGAGATCACCGCTGAGCGTACCGGCAAGTCCGTTGAGCAGATCGAACTGGACGCGGACCGTGACAATTGGTTCTCGGCGTACGAGGCCCTGGAATACGGCTTCGTTGACAAGGTCATCGTGAACCCGCAGGAAATTAGCACGCTCGGCCAGGATGGAGAAAACTGATGAGCACCACCCCGTACTTTGAAGGTATCGCCCGTCAGATGCCACAGGCTCGCTATGTTCTGCCGAATTTCGAAGAGCGCACCGCTTACGGTTTTAAGCGCCAGGACCCCTACGCCAAGCTGTTCGAGGATCGCATTGTGTTCCTCGGCGTGCAGGTTGATGACGCGTCTGCTGATGACGTGATGGCGCAGCTTCTGGTTCTGGAAAGCCAGGATCCAGATTCGCTGATCACCATGTACATCAACAGCCCCGGTGGTTCCTTCACCGCGCTGACCGCAATCTACGACACGATGCAGTACATTAAGCCGCAGATCCAGACCGTGTGCCTTGGTCAGGCCGCATCGGCTGCAGCCGTTCTGCTGGCGGCCGGTTCACCGGGCAAGCGCCTGGCACTGCCGAATGCTCGTGTTCTGATCCACCAGCCGGCCATGGAAGGCATGCAGGGGCAGGCATCCGATATCCAGATCGTTGCTGACGAGATCGACCGTATGCGCGCGTGGCTGGAAGATACGCTCGCGCATCACTCGGGCACCCCGGTTGAGCAGGTTCGTCGCGACATCGAACGCGACAAGATCCTGACCGCTCCCCAGGCGAAAGAATACGGCCTGATCGACCAGGTTCTTCAGTCCCGCAAGGGATAAAACGCTGGCGCTCACTAGCGTGAAGGTGGCTACGCTGTGGGGAGAAAATGGCGCGCCGAATGGCGGACTTACCTGTCCTCACATAGGCTGAAGACACGCTGAACGGAAGCGTTTGCACGCCAATCCTAGGTGGCAACCAACATATCTACGTGTGATGTCCCGGTGGCGCGCGGTAGTGATGAATTTTGATCGATGGAGGGCTAACGTGGCTCGACTGACCGACGGAGCTGAACTGCTCAAGTGCTCGTTCTGTGGAAAGAGTCAGAAGCAGGTGCGCAAGCTCATCGGCGGTTCCGGTGTCTACATCTGCGACGAGTGCATAGACCTCTGCAACGAAATCATCGCTGAGGAATTGGGCAAGGCTCCCGAAGAAACCTCGGAACTGCCCCTGCCGAAGCCAATTGAAATCAACGACTTCCTGAATTCGTGGGTGATCGGCCAGGATCGTGCGAAGCGTGCGCTGTCTGTCGCGGTCTACAACCACTACAAGCGTGTGAAGTCGCGTGACGCTGGGCATGCTGAAGATATGCAGGGGACCAAGTCGAACATTCTGTTGCTTGGCCCCACGGGTACGGGCAAGACTCACTTGGCGCGTTCGCTGGCGCGTATGCTTGACGTTCCTTTCGCGATCGTTGACGCGACTGCGCTGACGGAAGCCGGCTACGTTGGTGAGGACGTCGAGAATATTCTTCTTCGTCTGATCCAGACCGCGGATGGTGACATTAAAAAGGCTGAACGGGGCATCATCTACGTCGACGAAATCGACAAGATTGGCCGTAAAGGAGAGAACGCCTCGATCACACGCGATGTTTCCGGCGAAGGTGTCCAGCAGGCTCTGCTGAAGATTATTGAAGGCACGGTTGCTTCGGTGCCGCCGCAGGGTGGACGCAAGCACCCGAACCAGCAGTTCCTTGAGATTGACACGTCGGGCATCCTGTTCATCGCAGCGGGGGCTTTCGCAGGTATTGAAGAGATCGTGAAGGCTCGTTTGGGTCAGCGTTCCACCGGTTTTGGCTCAGACCTGAAGTCTGCTGCTGAAATGGGTGACCTGTACAAAGAGATCACCCCGGAAGATCTGCACAAGTTCGGCATGATTCCAGAATTCATTGGTCGTCTGCCGATCCTGACGTCCACGCAGGAACTGACCGAAGAAGACCTCGTCCGCGTCCTGACCGAGCCGACGAACTCCCTAGTTCGCCAGTACCAGCATCTTTTCGAGCTTGACGGCATTGATCTGGAGTTCACGCACGAGGCGTTGCTCGAGGTCGCGGCCTTGGCGAACGAGCGTAAGACCGGTGCCCGTGGCCTGTCGTCGATCATGGAGAACACACTGTCTGACCTGATGTTTGAGCTGCCCAGCCGTGACGACGTGGGGCGTGTTGTGATTACGCGCGAGTACGTTCTTGGTGAAGGTGAGCCTGAGCTCTACGCCGAGCGCGCTCATCAGATTCGCACCGCCTGAACCGGATGGGAAAACCAGTGGCAGAAGAAACGCAGATCAGCGCCCACACGTCCGGAGAGGCCCTGATCGGAACAGGCATCCCTGCCGAGCTGGCTGACGCGCGTGGAACCATCGACAACATCGATGCTGCGCTCGTCCATATTCTTGCTGAGCGTTTCCGCTGTACCCAGCGAGTCGGACACATCAAAGCTCTCCATGATCTTCCGCCGGCTGACCCGGCACGTGAAGCACGACAGGTTGCGCGTCTGCGATCGCTCGCCGAAGAATCCGGCCTCGACCCCGACTTTGCTGAAAAGTTCCTTGCCTTCATGGTGAAGGAAGTTATTCGCCACCACGAAGACATCAAGGCCGAGTACGACGAGGGGAGCGCCCACTCAATACCGAAGCATGGCATTGTTGGGAGATGATGGGCACCCGGTAGGTTGCCTTGAGTGAGGCCAAGCGCGTAGAGATCCTGTCCATCCTCGAGCAAAACACAGCTCACTCCGAGGGGGCGAAGACTGACCGTATAAGCACCCGACGAGGAAGAGAATCTGTTGAGAGACGGTGGATGTGCGAGCGTCCCCCGTCTCGTTTTGCCCTCTCAGGATTGTCTGATGAAATTCTGCGCAGGCTCCCCGATAGTTTTCAGGCAGCTTTCAGGGTTGTGGACTGTAATCTATTCAGGCAGTGAGAACCATTGCCGATAAGCAGTCCTCAAGGAGTTTTTTTGATGAAGAATCGCACGCAGATGCGCGCTCTTGCCGTCGTCGCCGTCACCCTGGCTACGGTCCTCAGCGCATGCGGATCGACCGGCTCGTCCACCTCGTCCGCGTCCAGCACCAAGAGCCAGAGCGGAACGGCCACCAGCGCGGCCAGCAACGACCCGAATCTGCTGTTTGCTCAGTGCATGCGTGACAAGGGCTTCGACGTGCCTGACACGGGCCTGACGCCCGATCAGCTCAACGATCACTCCACCGCCTTCGACTCTGCCCTCAACGAGTGCATGATGAAGGTCTCCGGCTTGACCGGCGAGGACAACATTGCGAACGACCCCGCAGCGCGCGAGTCAATGGTCAAGGCAGCGCAGTGCCTGCGTGAGGCCGGATATGACGTCAAGGACCCGCAGGCGGGCGAAGGCATCAGCGTCAAGGACATCCCCGAGGATGTGCTCAACAAGTGCTTCCAGCAGTCAGGGGCCGCCAAGTGAAGCGTTCGCAAACCCTGCGCCCCGCGGCACTCGCGATCCTGGCGATCGGCGCGCTGACCCTGTCCGCCTGCTCGGGCACCAACACAGACGCCCAAGCCCCCCAGTCCTTTGACGGTGCGACGGAGACCATTACGAAGGGAGACCTGGCGGGGGAGACCACCGTCCAGGGAAACCTCCACTACGCCGACTCCTACACCCTCAAGAGCGCCTTCGAAGGCGTTGTCACCTCCCTGCCCACGCCCGGCACGACCCTCACCCAGGGATCGCACGTGTACACGGTCGGTGGCGACAACACGTATCTGCTCCACGGCTCTACCCCCGCCTGGCGCACGTTTGAGGCAGGCATGGACAACGGCGAGGATGTCACCCAGCTGGAGACCGCGCTGTCCGAGCTCGGCTATTTCGAGGCTACCCCCGATGCCCACTTCGACTGGAACACGACCGTGGCGATCCAGAGGTGGCAAAAGGCCCTCAACTTGCCCCAGACCGGCTCGCTGCCGCTGGGCACCGTCCTCTTTGCACCTGAGGACCTGCGTATTGGTGCCCTGAAGGCCCGTGTCGGCGACAACGCGACGATGGAGACGGAACTGTTCACGGCCTCTTCCTCGCGTCAAGTCATCTCCGCGAACCTGAAGCTCTCCGACCAGGCTCTCGGCGTCGTCGGAAACTCAGTGACCGTGCGCCTGCCCGGCTCCACCACCACGACGACCGGGACGATTACCTCGGTCGAACCCCCGCGCGAAAAAGCCAGCGAGGAGGGATCCGAGGAGACGACCAAGGAACGAATTATTCCGATCACCGTCACCCCCGATGACACCTCCGCCCTCGAAGGGCTCCAGGAGGCCTCGGTCTCCCTGGGCCTGACCTCCGAGACTCGCACGGACGTGCTGTCTGTGCCCCTCAGCGCGCTCGTGGCCCTGAGTGCCGACCAGTTCGGCGTCGAGGTCGTGGATGAGTCGGGCAAGATTCGTCGGGTCCCTGTCACCGTCGGCCTGTTCGCGGGAGACCGCGTCGAAGTGAGCGGCGACGAGATCGCCGAAGGCCAGCGCGTGGTGGTGCCCAACCGATGAGCCACATCCTGCAACTGACCGACGTGCACCGGTCCTTCGGCAGCCCGCCCGTGCATGCCTGTAACGGAGTATCCCTGGCCGTCGACGAGGGAGAGTTCGTCGCCATCGTCGGGCCGTCCGGCTCCGGAAAATCCACTCTGCTCAACCTCATCGGAACGCTCGACCGCCCCACCTCGGGCAGCGTGTGCATTAACGGCACAGACGTGTCCTCCCTGCGCGACACGGAGCTGTCGGGAGTGCGATCGTCGCTGATCGGTTTCGTGTTCCAGCAGTTCCACCTGACGGCCGGCGTCTGCGCCCTTGACAACGTCGCAGACGGACTGCTCTATCGGGGCGTGCCCCGTGCCAAGCGTCGCGAGGCCGCGCGTGAGGCTCTGACCCGCGTGGGCCTCGGACACCGCATGGACCACAAGCCCCACCAGATGTCGGGCGGTGAACGCCAGCGCGTCGCGATCGCTCGTGCCATCATCGGGCACCCGGCCCTGCTGCTGGCCGACGAGCCCACTGGCAACCTCGACTCGCGCTCGGGCGCGTCCATCGTCGCCCTCCTGCGCGAGCTCAACGAGGCCGGCACCACCATCATCGTGATCACCCACGACAACGACCTGGCGGCCTCGCTGCCCAGGCAGATCGCCATCCGCGATGGCGAGATCGTCTCCGACTCCGCACACCCAGGAGGTGACCATGGAGAGTGAGAAGAATTCAGGAACCGGTCGCTCCGCCCTGCGCTTCTCGGACGTCGCGCGCCTGGGCCTGACGGGCCTACGCGCTCGCCCTATGCGCGCCGTCCTTTCGGCCCTGGGCATCGCGATCGGCATCGCGGCCATGGTCGGCGTCGTCGGCGTCTCCGCATCCTCGCAGGCCCGCCTGCAAGAGCAGCTGCGGGCGCTGGGTACCAACATGCTGACGGCGCGCAGCGGCGCTGACCTGTCGGGGACGGACCTCATCCTGCCCGAGGACGCCGTGGGCCGCACTCTCATGATCCCGGGCGTCACCGACGCGGCTTCGACGTCGACGCTGAGTGGCGTCTCCGTGTACCGCTCGCGCCTGTCCGACCCGAACGCGACCGGCGGCATCATCACGATGGCGGCTGACACGAACCTCCTGAATGTCGTATCCGGGACCATGAAGAAGGGCACGTGGCTCAACGATGCCACCGCGAAGTATCCGGGCGTCGTCCTGGGCTCGAAAGCCGCGCAGCTGCTCGGCGTCGTCGAGCCAGGCACCCAGGTGTGGCTGGGTGGCATGTCGTTCACCGTCTTGGGCATTATGGATCCAGCACCCCTGGCCGAGGAACTTGATAACGCCGCCCTCATCGGCGTTGCCGCCGCGGACACGTACTTCGGCGCGGGCAAGACCCCCACGACGATCTATGAGCGCTCCTCCGAGGACCAGGTGGAGAACGTCCGCGAGCTCCTCGGACCCACGCTCGCCCCGCAGGGCGCCACCGGCCTCAAGGTCTCACGCCCTTCCGACGCACTGGCCGCCCAAAACGCGGCCGACCAGACGCTCACGACCCTGCTCGCCGGCGTCGGTTCGATCGCCCTGCTCGTCGGTGGCATCGGCGTGGCCAACACGATGATCATTTCCGTCCTGGAACGTCGTAAGGAGATTGGCCTGCGCCGCTCGCTCGGCGCCAAGCGGGGACACGTCACCGTGCAGTTCCTGGCCGAAGCCCTGCTGCTGTCCTTCCTCGGAGGACTCGCCGGATGCCTCATCGGCGCCGGTGTCACCTGGGGCATGTGTTACGCGTACGGATGGCCGCCAACCCTGCACTGGTGGGTGATCGCCGCAGGCCTCGGCTCCACTCTCCTCATCGGCGCCGTCGCCGGGCTCTACCCCGCGATCCGAGCAGCCCGCACGCCACCCACAGCGGCGCTCGCCTCGCAGTAGGTTGCCCACATAAGAAAGCCGTGGCCGGCTCGCCAACCCCGACACCGAGAGGGGAGCGAGCCGGCCACGGCTTTGTTCATGAGCAGGTCAGTTCTGCACGGGACCGCCGTAGATCTCGTCGATGACGGAGGCAAGGCGGTGCGTGGCCTTCAGGCGCTTGACCTTGAGCGAGGGTGTGAGCAGGCCGTTTGCCTCCGTGAAGTCGGTCGTGAGGACCTTGATCTTGCGGATCGACTCGGCGCGCGAGACGTGCTTATTCGCCGAGGCCACCGCCTTCTCTAGGGAGGCCAGGACCTCGACGTTCGTGGCTGCCTCCGCCACGCTCATCGGGGGCAGCGAATGGGTGGCGAGCCAATCGGGCAGCATCTCCGCGTCCAGCGTGATAAGCGCGGCGATGAACGGCCTCTGGTCGCCCACGACCAGGACCTGGGAGATGAGCGGGTGGGAGCGCATCGGGTTTTCGAGGACAGCCGGGGCGACGTTCTTGCCACCCGCCGTCACGATGATCTCTTTCGCGCGGCCCGTGATGGACACGTAGCCGTCGCGGTCCAGGGACCCCAGGTCGCCCGTGCGGAACCAGCCGTCTTCGGTGAAGCAGGCGGTCGTTGCTTCGGGGTCGTTGTGGTAGTGCTGGAAGATGCTTGGGCCCTTGAGTAGGATCTCGCCCTCGTCGCTGATCTTGAAGGACATGGGCGGCAGAGCCGGGCCCACGGTGCCGATCTTGGACAGGTGGGGCGTGTTGACAGAGACCGGGCCGACCGTCTCTGTCAGGCCGTAGCCCTCTAGAACGGGGATACCGACGCCACGATAGAAGTGGGCGAGCCAAGTGGCCAGGGGCGCGCCGCCCGAGACGATGTAGTCTGCGTTGCCACCCACCAGGCGGATGATCTGCTGGTAGACGAGCTTATCCGCCAGCGCGTGCTGGGCCTTGAGGGAGGCGCTGGGGCCTTCCTCGGTGTCGAGGGCACGCGAGTAGGCGATCGCGATCTTGGCGGCCCAGCGGAAGATCTTGCGCTTGGGGCCGGAAGCCTTCGTGTCCGCCGAGTTGTAGATCTTTTCTAGGACGCGCGGGACGACGAGGAGATAGCTCGGCTTGAAAGATGCCAGGTCGTTCAGCAGGTTCTTGATGTTAGAGGCGTGGCCAAGCACGCCGTTGCCACTGATCTGGAAGACCTGCAGGAAGCGCGCGAACACGTGGGCCAGCGGTAGGAAGAGGAGCAGGCGCGAGTCCTTGCCGGCGGCAATCTCCGGCATCCACGAGTGGGCGTTCAGGCATAGGTTCGTGAAATTCTCATGGGACAGGACTGCGCCCTTGGGCGTGCCCATCGTGCCCGACGTGTAGACGATGGTTGCGATGTCGTCCTTGGTGAGGGCCTCCGAGCGGGCGAGGACGCGCTCGCGCGGGGTGGCCGAGCCCTCCGCGATGAGGGTCTCGATGGCCTCGGAGTCTAGGGAGAGCACGTGGGTGCTGTCCCGGTTTTCTCGCTCTGCTGCCGCGCGCACGATCTCTGCCATGGACACGGTTTCGGTGATGATGAGGTTGACGTCCGCGTCGACGAGGACGTGGGCGACCTGGTCGATGGAGCTGGTCTCGTAGATGGGCACGGGGACGAGGCCGGCCGCCCAGCACGCGAAGTCGAGGAGCGTCCACTCGTAGCGGGTGTGGCTCATAATCGCGACGCGGTCGCCGGGTTCGAGGCCCCGCGCGATGAGGCCAGCGGCGAGCGCGTGCACCTCATCGTAGAAGTCGCGCGCCGTGATGGAACGCCACGTGTCGCCGATACCGATTTTGCGCAGGATGAGGGGGCGGGTGGCACTGCGCTGCACGCGCTCTTTCAGCAGGTGGGGGATCGTCGTGTGATCGTCGATGCGCACCAGGACGGGGGCGTGCCACTCGAGGGCTTTGGTGGTCGTCTGCGCCTGCGTCGTCGTGTCGTCGTTGGACGAGGCCGGGGTTTCTTCGGCGGTCATGTCTGCTCCCTGGTCGCTGGGCGGTGTGTGCTGCGGGACGGGGCCAGCGGCGCTCCTACTGTTCCCCCCTATCCTACGCGCCCGTAGAACGGGGGAGAGGGAGCGTCGAAGTTCTCTGAACTGTCGCCGAGCCTTGCGGGACAGGATCAGGCGAGAGCATCGCTCGTTCTATTCAATCCCAGTTCAGCGCGAATGATATACGTGCTGTGGTGAGTGAACATCGGCTGGTTCCACGCGATGCGTAGCTCCAGTTCCGGGGAGTTGTGAACACCCCAGTCCGCCACCTCTACCATCCGAGCGCGGTTGTCGGAGTGTGGGATGGCCGCCAGGAACCCATTGAGCCTCTTGAGTGCTATGGCTTCACCCTAGGTCGTCAACGTGCAGATCAGTGCTGTTGAGACCTGTGTCTTTCGGACATTAGCCCCGTCTTTCAATACTGGGTAAAAGGAGGGGCCTCCGTGGTTTCCCACGGAGGCCCCAGCAGCCTAACGCTCAGCCCTTGCGTTTGGCAGGAGCCTCGCCCAGCTTGAAGGACTCGACGACGGCCTCGGTGGCCTCAGCGTCATCGGAGGCGGTCACGGTCAGGGCATCCACGGCCTTTGACGCGGCCTCCAGGTCACCCTTCACGGACTTCAGAGCCTCGACCTGAGCCTGCGGGGCGCGCACCGTCACCGCTAGGAACGGCGTACGCGGCGACACCTTCGCTTCAGACTTCACGCGACGCAGCGCGATCAGAGCAGAGGACGCGGCTTCGAGCACTGAGGGATTGCCCTCGACGCCAGCCAGGTCAGCTACGACCGGCCACGGAGCGGTGTGCACGCTGCCCTCGCGGTACCAGCTCCACACCTCTTCCGTCACGTACGGCAGGTAGGGGGCGAGCAGACGCACGACGTTGTCGATAACGATCGCCAGAGCCGCACGGGCGGATGCGGCCGAGGCCTCGTCCCACGCGCTATCACGGTTGTAGGCGCGCTCCTTGACCAGCTCCAGGTAGTCGTCGCAGAACGTCCAGAAGAACGACTCCGTGACCTCGAGCGCGCGAGAGTGCTCGTAGGACGCCAGAGCAGCCGAGGCCTCGTCGATGACGGAGGCCAGCGTCGCCAGAACCGAACGATCCAGCGGCACCGTCACCTGCGCCGGATCCAGATCGATCGCCGCGCCCTCACCACCCATGGTCAGAGCAAATTTCGAAGCGTTCAGAACCTTGATTGCCAGACGACGACCGATCTTCATCTGCGCTTCGTCGAAGATCGCATCCAAGCCCAGTCGAGCGGACGTTGCCCAGTAGCGAACCGCATCCGAACCGTACTTTTCAAGCAGACCCATCGGGGTGACCACGTTGCCCTTGGACTTCGACATCTTCTTATGATCCGGATCAAGGATCCAGCCCGAGATACCAGCGTGCTTCCACGGAAGTTCTCCGAACTCGAGGTTTGCGCGAACAACGGTCGAGAAGAGCCAGGTACGAATGATGTCCTGACCCTGAGGGCGCAGATCCATCGGGTACGTACGGCTGAACAGATCCTCGTCCTCGAGCCAACCACATGCCAGCTGCGGGGACAGGGACGACGTTGCCCACGTGTCCATGATGTCCAGTTCTCCCACGAAACCGCCGGCAACGCCACGCTGGGCTTCGGTGTATCCAGTCGGAACATCAGACGAAGGATCGACGGGCAGTTCGTCTTCGGCCGGCGTAATGATCTGGTTGTAATCGACCTCGCCGGCCTCGTTCACCTTGTACCACAGCGGGAACGGAACACCGAAGAAACGCTGGCGGGAAACCAACCAGTCATTGTTCAGGCCAGTCACCCAGTTTTCGTAGCGTACACGCATGAAGTCGGGGTGGAATGCCAGCTCGCGACCGCGAGCAACCAGCTCTTCGTTCAGATCCTTACCCGACGCCGGGTTCGTCCACGGCTTGCCACCGTTACGGATGTACCACTGGCGCGAGGTCACGATTTCGAGTGGCTTATCGCCCTTCTCGAAGAAGTTCGTCTGACGCATCGTCTTCGTCGGCTCACCGCGCATCTCGCCGGACTCGGCGAGCATCGCAACCAGGGTCTCGCGTGCGGAGAACGTCGTCTTACCGGCGATCGCCTCGAATGCTGCGATACCTTCAGCGGACGTGATCCACTTGGGCGTTTCAGCGATGATACGGCCGTCCTTACGTAGGATCGCGCGCAGAGGAAGGTCGAGGTCACGCCACCAGTCGATATCCGTGGTGTCACCGAAGGTACAGCACATGGCGATACCAGCGCCCTTATCCATCTCGGCCTGCGGATGAGGAAGAACAGGAACCTCAACACCGAAGACGGGGGAGGCAACGGTCGTTCCGAACAAAGGCTTGTAACGCTCATCATCCGGGTGAGCAACAAGGGCGACACACGCGCCGAGCAGCTCTGGACGAGTTGTCTCGATGCAGACATCCACGCCGTTCTCCACGGGAGCACCGGCAGCGACAGCCTTCGCGGCAGCATCAGCATCTGTGAGGTGGAACGCCAGACGGTGGTAGAAGCCCGGGTACTCACGCGACTCAAGCTCAGCCTGAGCAACAGCGGTCTGGAACGTAATGTCCCAAAGACCGGGAGCCTCGCTCTGGTAGGCCTCGCCGCGAGCCAAGTTGCGGAGGAATGCAGCCTGAGCGACCTTGCGGGCGCGCTTACCGATCGTCTGGTAATGCTGCTTCCAATCCACGGACAGACCAAGGTAGCGCCACAGCGCCTCGAACTGAGCCTCATCTTCAACCGTCAGACGTTCGCAGAGCTCAACGAAATTCTTACGCGAAATCGGCTTCTGATCACGAGCCTTGATCGACTTACCTTCGCCACCCTCATGTGGGGGAACAAAGTCAGGATCGTAGGGGAGCGTCGGATCAACGCGAACACCAAAGTAGTTCTGCACGCGACGCTCAGTCGGCAGACCGTTGTCATCCCAACCCATCGGGTAGAAAACGGACTTACCCATCATGCGCTGGTAACGCGCAATAACGTCAGTGTGGGTGTACGAGAACACGTGTCCAACGTGAAGAGAACCCGAAACCGTGGGTGGCGGAGTGTCAATCGAGTACACCTGCTCGCGCGTTGCCGTACGATCGAAATCGTAGGTACCTGCGTTCTCCCAGCTCTCACCCCACTTGTGTTCCAAACCTTCAGCGCCAACACGGTCAGGAACCGTCGGTGCTACAACAGAAGTCGGGGTCGAAAGACGGCCACCCATATCAATATTCTCCATCCGAGTCGTGGACATGTACCCCACTAGAGTAGTGGGGTTTCAAGGGGAAAACCAAACGTGCGCATCGGGTATTCGCGACCTTTGCCCCTGGCGATCAATCAACGAGGCCCGGGGAGGAACCTCGTCAATGAAACACAATAAAGGCTGGCTACGAAGTCTCCTTCGTAGCCAGTCACGCGAGTGTGAAATCCGCAATCAGAGGACAACAGCATTCATGGGGAGATGGGGTTTTCTTGGTCGGGTTCGCGCAACTGGGAGCGATGACGCGCCGGATAGACAAAGATCAGGAAGACACTTCCTGATCGCGCGCAATAGCAGCGTCGACAGCTGTCACAAGTGCGGGGGACAGACCGGCGTTTTCAGCGGCCAGCAGACCGGCAATCGTGGTGCCATTGGGCGAGCAGACCGAATCAATAAGCTGGGCAGCATTCACACCGCGTTCTTGGCTTGCAAGAAGCAGGTCCGCTGAGCCAGCAACAGCCTGGGCGGCAATCAAGGTGGCAGAAGACTTCGTCAGCCCATGTTTCACGCCGGCTCGGGCAAGCGTCTCAATAATCTGGAAAACCCACGCGGGCGAGCAACTTGCCAACGCCATGAACGCAGGGAATTCTTTCTCGCTGATTCGCACGGTACGCCCGACAGCGCCGAGCAGGCGTTCGGTTGCTCCAAGCTGAGCCTCGGTTGCATCCTGAGAGCAGATTGCGCTCATTGACTGGCCAACCTGTGCGTTGACATTCGGCATCACGCGGATCAAGGGAACCGCTGCGCCGAAATCGTGGAGCATCGAATCAAGGGTGCGACCGGCAGCCAAAGAAACAACGGCCATATCTGGACGCTCGCGAACGATATGAGCGATCTGTTCGATCACTTCAGACTGAATATGAGGTTTCACCCCAAGGACAAGCAGGTCAACCTGATGAGCGAGCGACCCATTGGATGAAGCAACCTGCCCACCAACTTCGCGGGCAAGCGCCGGAGCATGGACACCATTCGCGTCAGTGAAAAGGAAATCAGCTCCGTTCATTCCGGCCGCAACCGCACCACGTGCAATTGCGGCGACCATTGAACCGGCTCCAATAAATCCGATGCGCATGTCGATTCCTCTTTCAGGCTCTGCTTGATGAAGAAGCATCCCGCAGTGGATGAAGCGAGATGCTCGCCACTGCTGTGTTCCTTAAACCCTTAGCTTAGTTGGGATAGGCCGTAGTGTGCGCGCCTGTCTGATTTGGAGTCCTTCTCAAAAGTCAGCGCTTGCCGGTCCCATGACCCAAGCGGTGCCCACATGGACGTCGGCGCAACCGGAGTTGGGCGACCTGATTCATTGAGAACCGTGACACATGCTTGTCCGGTACCACGATGCGTCAGAACCTCGTTCAACGCCAAAGGCGTTTCGGGGAATGTCTGAACTCGACGTTCTACCTTTCATCCTCAAGGGGGACGAGGCCGGGTGGCGTGACTCAAGCCAACCTGTTGATAGCCGGATGAGTTATCCACAGTTTTCTTATTGCGTAGGTGCGCGAGGAGGTGTTGCTTCTTAGTGTGTGCGCATGAATGTCACGAATCGTCTGAATGTCGCTCGTCTGACCGAGGCAGTGTTTGAGCCTGAAGATGAGGATCCGCTCGATGAGCCGCGTCCCGAGTGGAAGGTGCGTCTGCTCCCGTCGGTTCAATCGATGGTGCTACTGGGAGTCGTTGTTCTTCTTGTTGCGGGGATCGGTGTGTGGAAAACAACCACGGCATCGTCGGCGAAACAGATGAATGACAGTGAAGACTACGCCAGCACTGAGTCTGGGCAGTCGATTCGGGTAGCGTCATCCGCCAGCCAACCCACGTCGCTTCCGGCACCTCAACAGAACAGAGAACAGGTCACCGTTTATGTGACGGGAGCGGTCAATTCGCCGTCCCTATTGACCCTAGAAATGGGCAAACGGGTCGCTGACGCACTCGAAGAAGCGGGCGGAGTGGCAGAAGATGCCGATGTTGAACAAGTAAATCTAGCGCGCCCACTGGTGGACGGGGAACATATTGTGATTCCTCGGGTGGGCGAGGTCGCACACACCCCTTCTGATTCCTCGTCACCGACCGCATCAACAACTGGGAGCTCATGTATTGACCTGAATACGGCCGATGTTGGTGCTCTCGAGCAGTTAGATGGCGTTGGTCCGGCACTTGCCCGGCGAATCAAAGAGTTCCGAGACCAATCCGGTCCGTTCCAATCGGTGGATGACGTTGATGCGGTGCCGGGGATAGGACCAGCACTACTAGAGAAGATCCGTTCTCGGGCGTGTCAATGAAACCGCCACCGGCAATGCATGATTGGCGTCTTGCCCCCGTGGCGGTGGCAGTCTGGTGCGGTGCCCTCTTCGGAACGAAAACGGACAGCAACACGGCCATAGCTGCTGTTGCTGGTGCTACAAGCCTGGGGTGCGTGTGGATGCTGGCATCGTTGAATGCGGTTCATCCACGCCAAGGGCGTCACACCCTGATCCCATTTGGTTCCCTGCGAGCCCTGCTAGCACTGGTCTGTTTTGCCACTGTTGTGGCCGTGTGTTTGGGGGCGGTCGCTCACAACAGTGCACGGCGCACCGAGGTCTTTCAAGCGGCTCAAACCGGATCGCTGATCACGATACGTGGCGAGCTAGAAGATGATCCATCTGAAGTCTCAGGGAAGTTCTCGTCAGATTCGCAGATCGTTTCCCTTCGCGTGACAGGCGCGGGCACACAAGGGATGCGACCAACTAGCCCTATTAAAGTGCGACTAACAGGAAGCCACTGGCCCACTCTCTATCGTGGGGACACAGTTGAAACCAGGGGAGTGATCGACACTGAGTTCAGCGCGCATCTTCCTTGGGCAGGAATCATTCACACCTCGAAACTGAAATGTGTTGCTAGGCCACAAGGGTGGCGAGCTACGGTGCGAAGAATTCGCGCCGGCCTCGTCGATCTGGTTGCTGACTTGGAACCTCAAGCGCAAGCTTTGGTTCCGGGAATGGCAATCGGTAATGACTCTGCAATGACGAAAGAACTGAAGGAAGCTTTTCGCCGGACCTCACTATTGCATTTAACTGCAGTCTCCGGCTCGCACTTGGCGATCATCATGGGAGTTGCGGCCCTCGTCCTACGAGGCCGCACACGTTTTCGTCTGTTCGGAATCGTAGTAGTTCTGACCATTGTGGTTGCAATAGTTGGGGCAACGCCTGCAGTAATGCGAGCGGTACTCACCTCGGCGTTGGGGATTGGGGCAGAGGCTAGCGGTAGGGGAAAACAGGGGGTGACGACGTTAAGCGCAGTCACCATCGGATCAATCCTGTTCAACCCATGGGTCGCAAGTAACTTCGGTTTTTCACTCTCCGTAGCGGCGACCTTTGGAATGGTTGTGATCGCTCGGCACATCCTCGATTATCGGCGCAGAAAAATCCGTTCGGACACACTCATCGGCAAAACAATTGGCGTCGCGATTGACTACTTGGCAATCCCAGTCAGTTGCTATGCGATGACTTTCCCCATCCTGCTTCTTGCCACCCCACGCGTCCCGGTATACGGCATACCGGCGAATGTTATGGCCTCGGTAGCGGTTGCGCCGGCGACATTGCTGGCGATCGCGGCAACGTGCCTGCTTGGAGTCTCTCCTTGGCTCGCTCACGCGTGTGCGCAAGGATCAGCGTTCTTCACGCGGTGGATTACGAACGTTGCTTTCTTCTTTGCACACCTTCCAGGGGCTAGCCATCAGCTTTCGTCGCGTGACGTGATCGTCGCTAGCATTGTGAGCGCGACACTGGTGCTCTACTGGAAGCGTGCGCTCGTCATCCCCCTACTACGTCGAGTGCAAACGCATGTGTACATGGAACGTGTCAGACTTATAGGGCGTGCGAAGAAAGAGAGGTAATCAATGGCTAGTCGGGGAAGTAAACCGTCAGCTCCGGTTGCTATTGAACTGGCTCCTATTGTCTTGATTAAGGGCAAAGAAGGGCTGCTGATTGATCGCGCTCTTGATTCTCTGCGCTCGCAGGCGCGTTCTGTAGATCCAAACCTTGAACGCACAGACCTGAACGCTGCCACCTATCAGGCGGGTCAACTGGACATGATTGCCTCGCCATCACTGTTTGGTGAAAGCCGACTGGTGATCATTCGTGACCTTGAAACGATGAGCGACGCTCTTGCCAACGACCTCTTGACCTATATTGCGGCCCCTGCCTTCGATGTGTGGCTTCTTCTGGTTCACCCCGGCGGAAACGCGAAGGGAAAAAAGGTCACCGACGCTATCGCAAAAGCTAAATTCCCCGTTATCTCAGCAGAAATCATTAAATCTGACCGGGACAAGCTTGAGCTGATCCGCTCTGATGTTCGCCGTGCTCACCGTCAGATGGATCGTGATGCGATGCAAGCGATCGTTGACGCGCTTGGCTCCGACCTGCGCGAAATGGCGGCCGCAGTTGCCCAGCTTCTCTCTGACTGCGACGGCACAATCACGCTAGAGGACGTGCATCGTTATCACGCGGGACGCATTGAAGCAAGCAGATTCGAAGTAGCCGATGCAGCCATCGCTGGTGAAACAGCGCGAGCCCTCACCCTTGTACGGCACGCGTTCGCTACGGGTGTTGAACCTCAACAGCTTGTCGCTGCCCTGGCAATCAAGATCCGACAGATGGTGAAAGTATCTGCCTCATCAAGCGGACGCGGAGTCAACGTGGGAATGCAACAGTGGCAGGTGGATATCGTGCGTAGCCAGTTGCGGGGGTGGAACGATCGTTCGCTCGCAGATGCTATCCAAGCGCTTGGACGTGCAGACAGTGAAACAAAAGGCTTGTCCCGAGACCCGCGCTACGCAGTTGAAAAGGCCATTACGACGATCTGTCGGTTGCGTCGAAGGCGTTAAACGCTCAAGTTCGCGGGGCGAACGGGTTACCCAACACGTCCGTCCGTTGCCTGATGAACACGCCGTACACAAACACTTTGGGGTCGCATCTCACGTGGATGCGACCCCAAAGGTGAAGAATGAGCGATCAGCCGAGCGAAGAAACTCGCTTTGCAAGCTTGGACTTGCGGTTAGCGGCCTGGTTCTTGTGGATAACGCCCTTGGAAACGGCTTTATCCAGCTTGCGGGAAGCAGTCTTGAGGGACTCGATTGCGAGCTCTTTGTCTCCTGCTTCAACAGCTTCGCGGGTCTTGCGAACGAGCGTCTTGAGCTCGGACTTCACAGACTGGTTACGAAGACGACGCTTCTCGTTGGTGCGGATCCGCTTGATCTGAGACTTAATATTCGCCACAGTCGGAAAACTCCTTGCTTGAAGTGATTACAGGGTCGGTGAGGGCTGTGTCAGAACCGGGACTGGGACGTGGGGACATCCGCAAACGGCTCGGACCAGACCCCCTGCCCGACCAGGCCGGGAGTCCGACTAACAACGTTACCAGCGCGATACGTCGAACGCTATTTTCTTAGCGGAAAGTGGGCGTGAATGCGCTCACTAAACGCGCTTATGGGTGCTTCTTGAGCGCTTGAAGCATCATTTCCCACGTGTCGCGAGGCACAGTGGCGCCCTCACGCCTGATAGCGCGGGGGCTCACGACAAGAGCTCGGTCCAAGCGAACCTCGGATGGGCGACCTGATGTGTCCCATGCGCCCGATCCGATATCCAGCCAGTACCTGCCGTTAGGTGCTTCCTGTGCCGCGTGAGGTCCTTCCTTACTGTTTTCTGCGGTCAAGTGTGACACGAGGATTCCGACTTCTGCGTGATGGCGGGCGCGAAGTTATCCACACAGTGCACACCCCCTGAGTTATCCACAATGTGTCACCGGGAAGATGGCGCACTTGTCGTCGAAGGTAGACAGTGGGTGCACCAGTGACCAATGCGTACAAGGAGGAACGCGATCATGGCACTTCAGTGCACGTCTGCCACCCCTATCGACGAGGCAGGGAATCCCGCCGATTCGCATGCGCCTGACTGGGGTGGGACCGGCATGGGTTTTCCGCACATGCGTGTGCGCGAGCGTATGGAAGAGGCTCTCCAATCAGACTCGGGCGAGGTAATCGCAAAGATTGAGGAGCTGGTCAAGGATGAATCAGTTGATGTGCGCGAGCGGTTGACGATTGCTCGCGCACTTGTTGATTGGTATGCGCTCAACGACCAAGCAACCGACTGTCTTCGCGTGGCACGTATCGCCACCGAGATCGGAATGGACAACCTGGGACCGTTGGATGAGGATGTGTTGGTTGCCCGTAATTCTGAGCTTTACTGGCAGGTGACGCTGGGAAACTATCAAAATATCGATAAGAACTACCGGATTCTGATTCGCGATGTTGAGCATGTCATGGGGAACCACAGCGAACTTGCGTGGGCGGTGCGAACAAATTCCGCGATGCCCGCTAAAGCTAGGGGTGACTTTACAAAGGCCGTTTCAATTTATCGGCGCGTTGTGCGCGATATGGGGACGCGCTTGGCCGAAGACGACTCGCTGGCGATGGCCGCGCAAGACAACTTGGCTGAAGCCTTGGTGCTGGCTGATAAGTACGACTCTGCACTAAAAATCTATAGAAGTCTGCATGGGATCTCAAAGAAGAAGTGGGGGCTTGAAGACGGAAGAACTCTTCGCCTGCGCGGGGAAATTGCTCGAACAAAATTCTTGCTTGGACGCAGAAAACAGGCGATGAAAGAGTGGAAACAGACGTTCACCGACTGCGTAGAGGTTCTTGGAGCACATAATCCGCTGACACTTGAGATTCATTGTGTTCTTCTTGCTGCGTCGATTGATATGGATGATTCGCAGGCGGTTATCGACCTCTCAGAGATGCTTGTCAATGATCCCCCCGAAGAATTGGAAGAAGAAGAGATCGAAACCTTCCGCCAGATTAGTGAAAGCTATCGTCAGATCGTTGTCATGGAAGGTGAAGAGTAGGGATGCGACACAGTTCTTTTACACGGAAGAACGTGATGTGCGCGAGGTCGCGCGCTCATAGTTGGCACTTGGGGGCGCGTTAATGGGACGATAAAGGGGAATATCTATTGGAGGTACCGTGCCAATCCCTACGCCCGCACAAGTGGAAACGATTCGTCCTGCTCACACCGAGCAGTCACGCCTGCGAAACTTCTGCATCATCGCGCACATTGACCACGGTAAATCCACGCTTGCTGACCGCATGTTGCAGTTGACCGGCATTGTTGAGCAGCGTGATATGCGCGCTCAGTACCTCGATCGTATGGATATTGAGCGTGAGCGTGGCATCACCATTAAGTCTCAGGCTGTTCGTATGCCGTGGACACGAGATGGCCAGGCGTACGCGCTCAATATGATCGATACGCCCGGTCATGTTGACTTCACCTACGAGGTCTCTCGATCGCTTGCAGCGTGTGAAGGCGCGGTTCTTCTGATTGATGCTGCGCAGGGTATTGAAGCACAGACTCTGGCGAATCTTTACCTCGCTTTGGAAAACGATCTTGCGATCATTCCCGTTTTGAACAAGATCGATCTGCCCGGTGCTCAGCCTGAAAAGTATGCTGCTGAGGTTGCTCAGCTGATTGGTTGCGATGAATCCGAGGTCCTGAAAGTGTCGGGTAAGACCGGTGAAGGCGTTGCCGAGTTGCTGGATCGTATCGTCGAAGTCGTTCCCGCTCCGAATGGCGATCCAGACGGTGCAACCCGAGCCATGATTTTCGACTCCGTCTACGACACCTACCGCGGTGTGGTGACCTATGTTCGTGTCGTTGATGGTGCCCTGTCCACGCGCCAGCGCGTCAAGATGATGTCGACCGGCGCGACCCACGAACTGCTTGAAATCGGTGTGATTTCGCCAGAACCGATGCCCAGCGAAGGTATTGCCGCCGGCGAAGTAGGCTACCTCATCACGGGCGTGAAAGACGTGCGTCAGTCGCGCGTCGGTGACACGGTGACATTGAACGTTCGAGGCGCTGAGGAACCGCTGTCCGGATACAAGGATCCACGTCCGATGGTCTTCTCCGGTATCTACCCGGTTGACGGTTCGGACTTCCCTGATCTGCGAGATGCCCTTGAACGTCTTCAACTCAATGACGCAGCGCTCACCTTCGAACCTGAATCGTCGGCAGCCCTCGGCTTTGGGTTCCGTTGTGGCTTCTTGGGACTGTTGCACCTCGAAATCATCCGGGAGCGATTGGAACGCGAATTCGGACTCGACTTGATCGCAACAGCGCCGAACGTTGTCTACACGGTCGTTGCAGAAGACGGGAGCGAGATCATCGTTGAAAACCCGGCGATGTTCCCCGAAGGGAAGATCTCTGAGGTTCGCGAGCCTCTTGTCGAAGCAACAATCCTGACGCCGACTGATTTCACCGGCACGATCATGGAACTCTGCCAGGATCGTCGCGGAACCATGAAGGGCATGGAGTACCTGTCCGAAGACCGCGTCGAGCTCCACTACACCTTGCCTCTGGCAGAAATCGTGTTCGACTTCTTCGATCAGTTGAAGTCGCGCACTCGCGGATACGCCTCGCTCGATTACCAGGAGAAGGGCGAGCAGAGTGCCGATCTGGTGAAGGTCGATATTTTGCTCAACGGTGACCGCGTTGACGCGTTCAGCGCGATTGTTCACCGCGATGCCGCATATGCGTACGGTCAGCGGATGACGAAGCGTCTGAAGGAGCTGATCCCCCGCCAGCAGTTCGAAATCCCTGTTCAAGCGGCAGTAGGTGCACGCGTTATCGCTCGCGAAACGATCAAGGCACTGCGTAAGGACATGCTGGCTAAATGCTACGGCGGTGACATTACGCGTAAGCGCAAGCTGCTCGAAAAGCAGAAGGAAGGCAAGAAGCGCATGAAGTCCATCGGTCGCGTGGACGTGCCACAGGAAGCCTTCATCGCAGCTCTGACATCGGATGTTCCGACCGGAAAGAAGTGATTGTGGCGGATCGCCCCAGCTATCGCCCAGGAGAGGCTCCCGAAGGGGAAGTCTTCTTCGCGCGGACCAAGTCGTTTACACGTCGTAGTCGTGAGCTCCCGCTGAATCTCCAGCGAACCTGGGATGCTCACGCGTCGAAGTATGTGATCGAACCTGAGCGGGGGATCGGCCATACGACTGTCGCCGATACTTTTCGCTTGGATCCGGTTCAACTTTTCGCTCGCAAGGCCCCTCTGACCGTTGAAATCGGATCGGGCACGGGTGAACAGATCGTTGAAGCGGCTCGCACACACCCCGAACGTGATTACTTGGCGTTTGAAGTGTGGGTGCCCGGTATTGCGAAGCTGATCTCCAAAGCCGTTGAAGCTGGAGCAACGAATATTCGTGTGATCGAAGCCGATGCTCAGCAGGCGTTCCCGATTGTTTTCGCTGACTCAGTCGCAGACGAGGTGTGGACATTCTTCCCCGATCCGTGGAGGAAGTCGCGTCACCATAAGCGTCGTCTTGTGTCCCCCAAGTTTGCGCTCGAGGTTGCCCGAATCCTCGCTGACGGCGGTATCTGGCGACTTGCAACCGATTGGGACGACTACGCCTGGCAGATGCGCGACGTAGTAGAGGGATGCCCGTTGCTGGCTAATCCCTACGAAGGCGAGCGCCCCGACGAAGCCGATGAACAACCGACTCGCGGTGGTTTTGCCCCTCGCTTTGCAGGTCGCATTGTCACGCACTTCGAAACCCGAGGCCTTAACGAAGGTCGCGTTGCCCACGACGTTGTCGGAGTTCGTTTGCCTCGTGAAACCACGAATGCGCGTACGACCCAGGGTGAAAATACTTCCGATCAGGCGGAATAAGGAGCTGGCTGTTGCCTCCGGTCCAACCCGATGGAATTGAATGGCCAAAAGATGGCCATCTTGAGCCAGCATTAGCTGAAGTCGACCAAGGGCGTCCGCTTTCGCTCTACGTGCATGTGCCATTCTGCACGGTTCGATGCGGATACTGCGACTTCAACACGTACACAACAGGGTTCGGCGTGGGGGCAGAGCCCGGCTCATACGCGCGCTCAATTGAAGCCGAAGCACAATTCGGTATGCGCGGCCTCGTGAATGCCGGATTTGAACCGCGACCAGCCGAAACTGTCTTCATCGGTGGTGGAACGCCCACTCTTCTTGACACCGACGAACTGGCACGCATCCTCGATAGCCTGCGAAATCATTTTGGGATCGCACACCAAGCCGAGCTCACGATTGAAGCGAATCCCGATTCAATCGACGCCAAGGGGCTGCTCAAGCTAAAAGAGGCGGGTGTCACTCGGGTTTCTTTCGGAATGCAGTCAGCAGTACCTCAGGTGCTTGCAACGTTGGACCGCACGCACAATCCCCAGAAAGTCCCCTCTGTCGTCCAAGCCGCGCGCGATGCTGGCTTGGACGTGTCCGTCGACCTGATCTATGGGGCGCCGGGGGAGAGCATCGATGATTGGCATCGGTCGTTGGATGCTGCGGTCGCCCTGGAAACGGATCACATTAGTGCGTATGCGCTGGTTATCGAAGAGGGCACAAAAATGGGTGCGCAGGTCGCTCGCGGTGAGTTGCCCATGCCGGACCCGGACGACGAAGCAACCAAGTATGAACTCGCTGACCAGGTCCTTACTGATGCGGGCTTCAAATGGTACGAAATCTCGAATTTTGCGCGCCCGGACGTAAACGAAGCTGGCGTGGAACCGACCGAACTGCGCCACGCAAGTCGACATAACCTGGCCTATTGGCGTGACTGGGACTGGTGGGGGCTAGGGCCCGGCGCGCACTCGCACGTGGGACGTTACCGCTGGTGGAACGTCAAACACCCGACCGCCTACGCGGGGCGCGTGCAAGCGGGAGTTTCTCCGGCGCTCGCGGGCGAAATACTTGAATCCGATGCTCGAGCACTGGAGAAAATCATGCTCGCCGTGCGCACCTCCGAAGGCATACGCACGTCGGATGTCATCAATATCCACGCGTTGCCAGGCTTGATCGCAGACCAGCTGATCGACGGAGTACATGCGCTGAAAGGGCGGGTCGTTCTGACCCTGAAAGGGCGACTTCTTGCCGATTATGTGACCCGCGAACTCATGGGATTCTAACCTTCATCTCTCGTTGCCACTGCACCCCTACAGGGGTGCCTCTATTCTTGAAAGGGAGCGCGGTCATTACTGGCCGCAGATGATCCGTCAATAGGAGGGCGCAATGAGCCAAGACATGGGACCCAACCCGTACGTCGTCAACATCGAAGATGCGACGATGGAAAACACCAACTACCGCACCACCCTGTGGACTGGTAAGAACCTGCAGCTCACCGTCATGTGCATCCAGCCCGGACACGACATCGGCCTGGAAATTCACGAAGACCACGACCAGTTCCTCCGCATCGAAGGCGGGCGAGGCCTGGTGCAGATGGGGCCGACCAAGGATAATCTGTCCTTCGAGGCCGAAGCCTCAGACGATGATGCCATTTTCGTTCCGGCTGGCTCTTGGCACAACGTCACCGCAATCGGTGATGAGCCCCTTCGCGTCTACTCGATCTACGCTCCGCCGGAGCACGCACATGGCACCATCCACGTGACCTACGAAGAAGCCATGGAAGCCGAAGCCTTGGAGCATGGCGAACACTGAGTTTCATAGAAGGCACTGAGTCTTTCAAGGGGCGGGTGATACCGGAGCGATCCGGTATCACCCGCTTTTTGTTTCCATTCAAATCCAGCCTGTAGTCCCATCGCGTTGCCTCGTCGGCGAAACGAGAGGCTGAGCATGTACGTGAACTGCAACAATGACAAACTTTTGCCGAATTTGCTGAGAAATAGTGCGGTGGTAAACTCCCATCGGCACAGTCTATTAAGTAGAGAGTCCGGTTATATGTCCCAGACAACACAATCGACGGGGACGTCGGTGAAGGAACTGACCCTGCGAGGCGTCATTATCGGTGGCATCATCACCATCATCTTCACCGCAGCGAACGTGTACCTCGGCCTGAAGGCGGGCCTGACCTTCGCAACCTCCATCCCCGCGGCCGTCATTTCGATGGCAATTCTGCGTTACTTCAAAGACCATACGGTCCAAGAAAACAACATCGTTCAAACGATCGCGTCCGCGGCAGGCACACTGTCCGCGATCATCTTCGTTCTCCCTGGCCTCGTCATGGTCGGTTGGTGGCAGGGTTTCCCATACTGGCAGTCGGTCTTCGTCATCGCTCTCGGTGGCATTCTCGGCGTGATGTATTCGATCCCGCTACGTCGCGCACTGGTCACGCACTCTGATCTCCCGTACCCCGAAGGCGTTGCAGCTGCCGAGGTCCTGAAGGTTGGCGACACCAACGAAGGTGCCGAAGAATCCAAGCGTGGTTTGCTCGCCATTATCTGGGGCGGTCTGTCATCAGCTGGTTTTGCCATCCTCGGTTCGATGAAGGTTCTCGGGACCGAAATCGGCACCGCTTTCAAGTTCGGAGCGGGTGGCACCATGGCTTCGGCTTCGTTCTCGCTGGCCCTGATCGGTGTTGGCCACCTGGTTGGCATTGGTGTGGGTATCGCAATGATCGTCGGCCTGGCGATTTCGTACATCGTCTTGCTACCGTGGCGGACCTGGGGAATTGTTGATCCCTCGGCTCTGGCTGACACGGTTGGTACCGTCTTCCGTTCTGAAGTCCGGTTGATCGGCGCCGGCGCGATTGCTGTTGCAGCAGTGTGGACGCTGATCAAGCTGATCGGCCCCATCGTCATCGGTATTAAGGATTCGCTTGCATCGACCGCGAAGCGCGAGTCGGGTGAAACTGTCCCGCTGACCGAGCAGGACCTGTCCGGCAAGATCGTTATCGGCGTGACCCTTGCGGTGATGCTCCCGATCGGTGTTTTGCTCTGGCTGTTCTTAAAAGACACCGCCATTGCACACAACTCGTTGGGCCTGATCATCATTTCGATCCTGTTTATCCTGATCACGGGGCTTGCTGTTGCATCCGTCTGCGGTTACATGGCGGGTCTGATTGGTGCCTCCAACTCGCCGATTTCCGGTGTCGGCATCATCGTCGCTATCGCAGCTGCCCTGGTTGTGAAGGCTATTCACGGCACCGCATCCGGTGATGAACTGTCCGCCCTGGTTGCCTACACGTTGTTCACTGCAGCCGTTGTTTTCGGTATCTCCACGATTTCGAACGACAACTTGCAGGATCTGAAGACCGGTCAGCTGGTGGGTGCAACCCCGTGGAAACAGCAGGTTGCTCTGGTCATCGGCGTTCTCTTCGGCGCGATCATCATTCCGCCGGTTCTGAACCTGATGGGAAACGCTTTCGGTTTCCAGGGAGCTCCGGGCGCTGGCGAAAACGCTCTTGCAGCTCCGCAGGCCTCTCTGATCTCTGATTTGATCAAGGGCGTCTTCGGCGGAGACTTGAACTGGAATCTGTTGGGCATCGGCGCACTGATCGGCATCGTCATCATCATCATTGACGAGGTCCTGAAGAAGACCACTAAGAAGATGTCGCTCCCCGGTCTGGCTGTCGGCATGGGCATGTACCTGCCGGTCTCGATCACCCTGACTATCCCGATCGGTGCGCTACTCGGCATGATCCACGACAAGTGGGCCGTTAAGCAGAAGGATCCCGAGAAGGCAAGGCGCATGGGTACCCTGGTTGCCACCGGTTTGATCGTCGGTGAGTCCCTCTGGGGCGTCGTTTACGCCGGTATCGTCGGCTTCTCCGGTAAGGACGCACCACTTGCGTTCATGCCTGACTCGTTCGCGGGAGTTGCTCAGTGGCTCGGCTTGGTCGTTTTCGCTGGTGTGATCGGCTTCTTGTACTCCAAGACCCGCAAGGACACGCTGAACTGATCAACGCGAACTCACGCGTTCTGGTGCGATTGTGCACTGAGGTGCCCGGTGCCCCATTAGGGGTGCCGGGCACCTGCGTTTCGGGCGGGGCGCTGTGGTGGGGTGTGTCGTGTAAGGCGCCGTTTTCTTGGCGGGGAGCCCGATTCTGTCGCCTCGTATAACCGAACTGGTAGGGGCGATCAGCGGAGGGGGGACAGTCGCGTACGTGTCCGTCTGGTCATCAACGGCGGCGTTTCGGGCAGGCACTGCCTCGCAATCTTGCTTAGTGTGGTCGAGTGATGTCCCAAGAAAACCGCTTCGACCCATATTCGACTTCGTTCGACCCGTATGGCACGGATATTTTGAGCTCCGACCCGCACCGTGAGGGGCCACATGCGCTTCGCCCGCGTTCGCAGGAAATCCCGGTTGAACTGGGCATGGTGTTAGAGGACGTGGCAACAGGCTGGGTGGGTGCTGTTATTCGCGTTGAAAAATCGGGTGGCATGCACGTCGTTGAATTAGAAGATCGGCGAGGCTCTGTCCGTTCCTTCCCGCTCGGTGGCGGTTTCTGGCTGGAGGGCCGTCCCGTTATGCTTGCGCCACCTCGTCGACAAGAATCTGATGTGCCCACACTCAAGCCTCAGCTGACTACCCATGGTGGGCGTGCGGTGACGAACTCGGGTTCGATTGCTGGGCCGAAGGGGGGCCCGAAGATAGCGAAGCAGTCGCGGATCTGGGTTGAGGGTCGCCACGATGCGGAGCTCGTCCAACACGTGTGGGGCGATGATCTGGCAGAAGCGGGAGTAGTCGTCCAGTTGCTTGAGGGCGTGGATCATCTTGAAGAGATCCTGGAAGTCTTCGGACCGTCTGATGAAGTTCGCGCCGGTATTCTGGTCGATCACCTTGTGGAGGGGTCGAAAGAGTCGCGGATTGCCCAGCGTGTTCAGTCGCGTTGGTCTAGCGGTGTGCTGGTTGTTGGTCACCCGTTTGTGGATATTTGGCAGGCTGTGAAACCTGCTCGCCTGGGGCTGACTCGCTGGCCGGATATTCCGAGAGGTACGGATATTAAGCATGGCACTCTCGATGCGCTGGGCTGGTCGCATGCAAATCAAGCGGATATTGCGATGGGGTGGAAGCGAATTCTCGCCCAGGTCCGCAATTATAAGGACGTTGAGCCGGCTCTGTTGGGGCGCGTTGAAGAGCTGATTGATTTTGTCACTGAACCCGGTACTCGTTAGCGTCTGCGCAGTTGGGGGATATTTCCACCGCCGTTCATTGTTTCGTAGTGACGAGGCCGGGACCGTCAGCAAAGACTTTGCGTGAGTAGTGCCCGTTGTGAAGAGGTAGTGCCAACGTTGTGCTCGTTACTTCGGCTGGGTGCTTTGATGGGCAGGGAGTAGAATTGGCACTCAGATAGAGCGAGTGCCAGATTCGTGTCGAAACCGATCCTTCACATCACGGCTTCGATGGCGTGTGGTACTCCGCGTCAGTTTTCGCTTGGAACGGAGGACACATGAACGACGATCGTCGGCTCGGCGTTCTTCGAGCGATCGTCACTGAATACGTGCACACCCGTGAACCCGTGGGTTCGAAGGTGATTGCTCAGTCGCACGATTTAGGTGTTTCTTCTGCGACGATTCGTAATGACATGGCTCTGTTGGAAGAAGCCGGTTTGATCTATCAGCCTCATACCAGTGCTGGTCGTGTTCCCACGGATAAGGGCTACCGACTTTTTGTTGATTCCCTGTCCGCGTTGAAACCGATGAGTGACCCGGAGCGCAGTGCTGTTGAGCATTTCCTTGAGGACTCTTCGAACCTGGACGATGTGGTTGTCCGGACCGTGCGTCTGCTGGCGCAAGTAACGCATCAGGTGGCTGTTGTTGAGTATCCGACGTTGGCGTTGCAGACGTTGAAGCGGGTAGAGATCGTTGATCTTGCTGCGACCAACGTGCTGGTCATTGTCGTGACCGATTCCGGACGCGTTTCTCAGGACACTATTGAGCTTCGTACGCAGTTGACTAGCGGAGATATTGCGGTTCTTCGCGAGAAGCTCAACGCTGTTTTTTCAGCTCTGGGCCCCGATCAGATTCTCGGTAGCGTCGAGGCCCTGAAGGCGCTTCTTGAAATGCGTTTGCATGATGTGGCAGATGCTCTTGCCCAGAGCATCGCGCGTCTCCTTCGCCCCAGTGGTGAATCGAAGATCGTCATGGCTGGTATGTCGAATCTTGCTAGGGGAGCGGTTGACTTCCATGATATTGCGCCGGTCTTAGACGCTTTGGAAGAGCAGGTGGTATTGATGCGCCTGTTCTCTGAACTGCAGCTTGATGATGATGTTCATGTTTCGATCGGTGCGGAAAATGAACATGACGCGCTTGCTGAAGCATCGGTTGTGGCTTCCACGTACCATGCGCCTCCACGTAGTGGTGATACGCGTGCTCACCTTGGTATTGTTGGCCCGACTCGCATGGATTATGCGCGAACGATGGCTTCGGTCAGGGCTGTTGCTGCCTATCTTTCGCGGTACTTGAATCGCTAGATCACCTCCCATGAGCTTTCACCGCCGATGCGGTGATCACACGAAAGAACATAAGGAACGAAGACGAGTGAACGACTACTACGAGGTCCTTGGCGTATCAAAGGATGCGACTGTCGACGAGATTAAGAAGGCGTATCGTAAGAAAGCACGTCTGCTACACCCTGACTACGCTGGACCCGAGTCAGAAGAGGCTTTCAAAGAGCTTTCTGTCGCCTACGAAACGCTCTTAGATCCCCAGAAGCGTCAAATGTATGACCTTGGAGGGCCGGATGCCTTGCGTGGTGGCGGTTCACCATTTGGTGGTGCTGGTGGCGGGTTATCTGACATCTTTGATGTGATGTTCTCTGGTTTCTCCGGTCAAGCTTCCGGGCCTGCGCCTCGCGTTCGTCGTGGTTCCGACCAGCTGATCGGCGTGGAGATTTCCTTGAAGGACGCTGTTTTCGGCGCGAAGAAGGAAGTTTCATACGGAACATATATTCTGTGCGATTCGTGCCATGGTTCGATGTGTGCTCCGGATACTGAGCCCACACGGTGCGGGACGTGTAATGGAACGGGCTCGGTGACGCGCGTCCAGAACACGATGTTTGGTCGTATGCAGTCGCGTGGAGCCTGTCCGACCTGTCAGGGGTATGGCACGATTATTGCATCGCCCTGCCATGAATGTGCCGGTCAGGGGCGTGTTCGTTCGCGTCGTACGATTACGGTTGATATTCCCGCCGGTGTAGACGAAGGAACTCGTATCAGGGTTGGTTCCGAGGCTGAAGTTGGCCCCGGTGGCGGTCCGAATGGTGATCTCTATCTTGAGATCAACGAGAAAGCGGATGATGTTTTCGTCCGCCAAGGCGATGACTTGCACACGTGGATCACGATCCCGATGACAACGGCGGCCTTGGGCACGAAGTTTGACCTCGATACGTTCGACGGTGCGCAACACGTCGAGATCCCGGCTGGTACTCAGCCGAATGCTGATATTGAACTGAAGAACTTGGGCGTCAGTCGTTTGCAGCGTTCTGGTCGCGGTGACTTGCACGTCCACGTGAATGTTGAGATCCCGAAGAAGCTTGATGATCGTTCGCGTGACCTTCTTGAGCAGCTTGCGAATCTTCGCAAAGAGACGCGTATCGAACCTGACCGTCGTCCCTCGTCAATGTTCGACAAGATCCGCGAAGCGTTCACCGGCCAATGACACGTCCCGTTTTCATTTACGAGGGCGACCTCGTCCCCTGCGAGTTGGATGCAGGCGATACAGTCTCGCTTGAAGGAACTGAAGGCCATCACGCGGCCATCGTTCGGCGCATCGGAGTAGGTGAGTGGATCGACCTGATAGATGGCCACGGCGCGAGGCTCACGTGCGAGGTTCTCTCCACCTCGAAGAAAGGTCTTGTTCTTCGTGTCGATCAGCGTGTGATCGAACCTCAGGCGACGCCCCAACTGATTCTTGTTCAGGGGCTTGCAAAGGCTGGACGAGACGAACAGGCAATTGAAGCCTGCACCGAAATCGGGATTGATCAAGTGATTCCCTGGCAATCTGAGTATTCGGTTGTCCGGTGGAACGGTTCAAAAGCCTCAAAAGGTAAAGCGAAGTGGGAATCCGTCGTTCGTGCGGCCGCTAAGCAGGCGCGGCGAGCGTGGATCCCCAGCGTCGGCGACGTTGTCAACTCAAAAGCGCTCGCCACATGGGTTGAGGCAAATACAGAAGCCGGGGGCAAAGTTTTAATTTGCCACGAGGAAGCAACCGAATCGCTGAGCTCAATCATTGCCAGTGATCCCAGGTCATTCACCACAGCGTCAAGTTTGACGCTGGTGGTTGGCCCAGAAGGCGGAATGAAGAGCGAAGAAGTGAACTGGCTTCAAGACGCTGGGGCGTCTTTGGTTGGTCTTGGCGCGAATGTTCTTCGCTCGTCGACGGCTGGAGCCGTGGGAGCGACACTCTTAAGCGCGACGCTTGGACGCCTGTAACTCGAGCGTATGTACTGCTGGCCGACAGTGAATACCGTCGGCCAGCAGTACGTGTATGGGTTAAAGCCTCAGTTTTCGATCGAACCGATGATCGTGAAGGTCATTGTGTGGGATTGGCCAGGGGCAAGCACAATGAGATCCTTGCCTGAATTAAAGGCATTCGGGGGGCAGGTCATTGGCTCAACAGCGATGCCGGTTCGTCCCATGGAATCAGCAGTGAACGCCTGAACCCACGGGGTGTCAGCCTTCAATTGAACCGTCAATCCGGTTTCTGGATCACGCAGTTGAACGGTCCATTCACCTTCGGGCAAACCGGTGAAAGCATGGTCAATAGATTGTGAGCCAAGTAGGCGCGGAGTGCGGAAATCACGCTCAAGATCATCTACCGGGACCGTTTCAACAGGAGCCATGTTCTGATCGACCCGGATGATTTCAGAGGCTGGAATCGTAACCTCGTATCCATCATTCTTCTTGCCATCGAGTGACAGGTAGGGGTGGGACGAAACACCATATGGGGCGGGTGTGGAGCCGACGTTTTTTGCCACGAGAGTGACGGTCAGACCACGGCAGGCGCTGAGCGCGTAGGTTACCCACGCTTCAATCGGCCACGGGTAGCCATAGCGGGGAGCGATGAATGCTCCCAGTGTTGCTGAGTCAGAATCAGCGTGAATAATCGTCCAGTCAACCCAGGTCATCAGACCGTGCAATGCTGAGCCGGTTGCAGCTTCATTCACGTCAACCGTGTAGGTGATGTCTTCCCATGTGTATGTTCCTCCGGCAATACGGTTCGGCCAGGGCATCAGCGTTTTCCCCAAGTAGCCTTCGGGAATTTCATCCGCGTCATGGGCGACGACTAAGTCGCGCCCTGCGTACGTGAGTGAGGCGAGTCCGGCGCCGACGGTAACAATCCGAGCCTCATATTCTCCAGAAGAAAGAAAGATTTCGTAACCGGACGCGTGACGGGTAGGCATGGGTGCTCCTGACGGTTGGTGAATGCGTGGACTCGCACGCTCATGCAATCAAGCTTAGTTGCGAAAAGTGACAAAGTGGGGACGTAGATTGACGAGGCACGAACTGGCACTCTACCGATTTGTTCAGTGGCTAGATGTTCGTCATTCGGTCGTGACACAATGGGCGGGTGACACTTTCGTCGCACAACTTTTACCAAGGAGGAATCGTGACCACTACCGTCACGCGTGAATTCGTTGCTGGCCTGCCCAAGGCAGAACTGCATCTCCACCTTGAGGGCACGCTTGAACCCGATCTTAAGCTTGCTCTTGCTACCAAGCACGGCGTCGATATCGGTCAGTCGACCATCGAGGAAGTTCAGGCCAGCTACAACTTCACCGACCTGACCTCGTTCCTCGCCGTCTATTACCCGGCGATGAATGTCCTGCAGGATGAAGAGGACTTCGAGGCTCTGGCCTCCGCTTACTTTGCGCGAGCCAAGGCGAACGGTGTTCGTCGCGCTGAGTGCTTCTTCGATCCCCAGGCTCACACCACGCGTGGTATTGCGATTGAAACTGTCATCAACGGCTACTACAAGGCTGTTGAGAAGGCACGCGAAGACGGACTCTCCGCTGACCTGATTCTCTGCTTCCTGCGTGATATGAGCGCAGAATCCGCGCGAGAAACCCTTGAAGCAGCACTGCCATACAAGGACAAGTTCTTCGCCGTTGGCCTAGATTCTGACGAGCGCGATAATCCACCGGAGAAGTTCGCCGAGGTCTTCGCGATGGCGAAGGACAACGGTCTGCATGTCACGATGCACTGCGACATTGATCAGGTTGGCTCTATCGACAATATCCGTCGTGCGCTGACTGAGCTCGGTGCCGAGCGCCTTGACCATGGCACGAACATCGTGGAAGACGATGCGCTGGTTCAGCTGGTCGCAGATAGGGGCATTGGCTTGACCTCCTGCCCGCTATCGAACTCGTTCGTCACCGCGAACAACCACGATATGAAGGACAAGGAAGTGAAGACTCTCCTTGAACGTGGCGTGAAGGTCACCATCAACTCTGATGACCCGGCCTACTTCGGTGGCTACGTTGCCGACAATTTCTACGCTCTTGCCGACCAGGCAGGCTTCACCAAGGACATGCTTGTTCAGCTGGCACGTAATTCTCTTGAAATCGCTTGGGTTTCCGACGCAGAGCGTGCACGCCTGCTGGGTGAGCTCGACGCTTTTGTTGCAACCAACTGACTCGGTCTTCTGGTTTCACTGGGGGCGCTTAGCCGATCGCGTCAGACCCCGTGACGTCTCGTGGCGAATGTGCCAAGAACGGTGAGACTTCCGACCTGAATAAACGTGGGGGCGGGTGCTACTCATTGATAGCACCCGCCCCTTTCACGAAAAAATACCTGCAAAGTGCATGGCGCATAGAGTAAAGAGACTCATGTGGGGCCTCGTCGATAGGACGAACAGCGACTGAGCGTCAGTGAACCTCGAAGCCCAGTAAGCGGAAGTAATCACGAACTTCCTCGGTCGCCTCAGGCGAGGGTGGCTTTGTGTCACGCAACTGATAATCCAAGCCCAGTGAATCCCACTTATCCTGACCCATCTGATGGAAGGGGAGGACCTCAACGCGGTCGATGATATTGCGCCACCTCGTGATGATGTTTCCTATCGCTTCGATATTGTCCTTGCCATCAGTTAATCCCGGCACCAAGACAAAACGAATCCACACGCGTGTCGTGCCACGCGCCGCCAGGCGATCACCGAAGTCAACGGTCGGCTGAAGGTCGCCGGTCGTGACCTTCTTATAGAGCTCAGGGATACCGGACTTCACGTCCAGCAGAACCAAATCCAGATCGTCGAGCATCGCGTCATCGCAGTTCGCGCCAAGGAACCCCGACGTATCCAAACAGGTGTGAACCCCCATTGCTTTCGCTCCGGCCAAGATACGACGAACAAACTCCGGCTGCATCATGGCTTCGCCACCGGACAGGGTGATACCGCCACCCGTCGTGCGGAAAATCTTACGGTAGCGACGGATGCGGCCGAGGATCTCGTCGATCTCAACGGGCGTTCCATTCTTCATGAAGAACGTGTCGGGATTGTGGCAGTACAGGCAGCGGAGCCCGCATCCGTTGAGGAAAACTGTCAGACGCGTTCCCGGACCGTCGACAGCGGTCACAAGCTCCCACGAGTGAACGGATCCCAGCGTGCCGTCATGCATCTTGTGCAGGCGCTCCGTGCGTTCCATCTCGCTCAGCTCACCCAGGCCTGCGACTCCTTGACCGCCCACGCGACCGGTCGGTGCTTGGAAGTCTTGATCGCGGAGCTTCGAGTGGGAATCAATGGGTCCGGTGGGAACGATTGAAGATCCATCGCCTACGGGGGCGGTGTGGGAAAGCTCAGTCATGGTGTCCTGATCGTGAATGAAAGGGAACGAGGCGCACGTTCATGCTCTGTTCATTGTGAGTGCGCAATTGTTAAAGGCGCCGACGCAATTCGGGGCGCAGGAAGAATCCCGCGCCCCGAACCGGAAGGTGCTGAATCTGTTTTACGCCAGCGTAAAGCGGATATCAGGCCGAGTGGTGGAAGGTACGCGAGAGAACGTCAAGCTGCTGCTCGCGGGTGAGCTTCACGAAGTTAACGGCGTAGCCGGAAACGCGAACGGTCAGGTTCGGGTACTTCTCGGGGTGCTCGATTGCGTCTTCCAGGGTGGAACGATCAAGAACGTTGATGTTGGCGTGGTACAGGCCGTCGGACTCGCCGCGCTCTTCACGGGCTGCCTTCATGTCTGCGAGGCGCTCTTCGTAGGTCTTGGTTGCCATGATGATTTTCTCCTTATGGGGGTTGTCTGGTCTCGGGAGCGGGGCTTGGTAGTGCCCCGCTCCCGGTAAGAATGATTAGTTACTGGAAATCATTTCACAGGTATCGTCCGGGACGAAGCCTGCATCGAGGATTCCGACAAGGTTGTCGATCTGCTCGGCCTTTGTACGGCCAAGGCCGGACGGGGTGATGGTGTTCGTCAGCGAGATACCGTCGAGCGCATCGTTGTAGTCGAGCTTACCGACCGACAGCATGGAAGCAACCATGCCGTGGGTGTCGATGCCGTTCTCCGGGTTTGCGCCCGGTGCGAACGGGGTGCCTGCGCGGTGACCGGATGGAAATGCGCCGGTTGCCTTGCCGTAGACGACGTTCGAGGTGATCGTCAGGACGGACTGCGTCGGGATTGCGTCGCGGTACATCGGGATCTGACGGATCTTGTCCATGACGGTGTGGACGACGGTTGCGGCGATCTCATCGGCGCGGTCGTCATCGTTGCCGTAGGTCGGGAATTCGCCTTCGGTTGTGTAGTCGACAACCAGTCCGGTTTCGTCGCGGATCGGCGTGACCTTTGCGTACTTGATGGCTGCCAGCGAGTCAGCAACGATCGACAGGCCTGCGATACCGCAACCCATGGTGCGGATGATTTCGGAATCGTGCAGTGCCATCTCGACTGCTTCGTATGCGTAGCGGTCGTGGCAGTAGTGGATAATGTTGAGGGCTTCAACGTAGGTGCCGACAACCCAGTCGAGCATCTCTTCGTACTTGGCCCAGACCTCGTCGAACTTCAGTGGTTCGTCGCCGGTGATGGGCTCGTAGCCTTCAACGACCTGCTTGCCACTCATTTCGTCGCGACCACCGTTGATGGCGTAGAGCAGGGCCTTTGCAGCGTTGACGCGTGCGCCGAAGAACTGCATCTGCTTGCCGACCTTCATCGGGGAGACGCAACATGCGATGGCGGCGTCGTCGCCCCAGTGTTGGCGGATCTGCGGGTCGGACTCATATTGGATGGACGAGGTTTCGATCGAGATCGCTGCGCAGAATTCCTTGTAGCCCTTGGGCAGGTTTTCGTCCCAGAAGATCGTGATATTCGGTTCGGGGGCGGGGCCCAGGTTACGCAGGGTCTGCAACAGGCGGAATGAGGTCTTGGTGACCAGCGTGCGACCGTCGTCGCCGAAGCCTGCGTCTGACCAGGTTGCCCAGTAGGGGTCTCCCGAGAAGATCTGGTCGTAATCAATCGTGCGAAGGAAGCGCGTGATGCGGAGCTTGATGACGAGGGCGTCGATGATCTCCTGTGCGTCGGATTCGGTGATGAGACCGGCGGCGAGGTCGCGCTCGAAGTAGACGTCGAAGAAGGCGGAGAGGCGACCGATCGACATCGCGGCGCCGTCCTGCGACTTCACAGAGGCGAGGTAGCCGAAGTAGGTCCACTGGACCGCTTCCTTCGCGGTTTTCGCGGGCCCGGAGATGTCGAAGCCGTAGTCGGCCGCCATCTTCTTCAGCTTCTTGAGCGCCTTGATCTGCTCGGAGTGCTCCTCGCGGTAGCGTGCCCAGTGCTCGGAGAAAGGCTGGTCTGCGTAGCGGTCCTTGTCCTGTTGCTTCCACTCGATGAGCTGATCGACGCCGTAGAGGGCGACGCGGCGGTAGTCGCCGATGATGCGACCGCGACCGTAGGCGTCCGGCAGGCCAGTGATGATGTGCGAGGAGCGGGCGGCTCGGATCCGCGGCGTGTAGATGTCGAAGACCGCGTCATTGTGGGTCTTGCGGTACTGGGTGAAGATCTTCTTGACCTCGGGGTCGACCTCCTTACCGGCCTCCTTGATGGCGGTCTCGACCATGCGCCAGCCACCGTTGGGCATCATCGCGCGCTTGAGGGGGGCGTCCGTCTGCAGGCCGACGATAACGTCGTCGTCGGAGGAGATGAAACCGGGCTTGAAGGCGTCGATATCGGCGGGGGTGTGGGTGTCGACGTCGAGGATGCGGACCTTGCGTTCCTCGGAAAGGTACTCCTTTTCGAGGGTGTCCCAGACGCGGAGCGTCTTGTCGGTGGGACCTGCGAGGAAGGAGGCATCGCCCTCGTACGGCGTGTAGTTACGCTGGATGAAGTCGCGGACGTCGATTTCTTTGTCCCAATTTCCAGTTTTGAAATCGGTCCAAGCCTCTTGTGTGGGGATGCTGGGAGCGGTCTGCTCTGTCATCGTTCCTCTTCTCAATAAATGCTTGCGGACGATCGTTGTACCGCACTGCATTAGATGATTCTCGAATGTGTACCGGTAGGTACCTTGTAACAATTGTGTACCTACATAGTTAGGGTTTCCATACAGAGGTCATTTGTCACAGGTGCGGGTTATCACAACCTGCACAATTGTTAACAATAAACATTTTTGATGGGGACGTTAGTCCTAAGCATGGGTGTGATGTTCTTTAAGCACGAGGTCGCGCTCGACTATTGTTCTCTCTCAAAGAAATGGACGCGCGTATGTATTGAGTCCTATCTATGCCTATGCTCATTACCAACAGTGCAAACACGTGCGTGAGTGGTCAAGGAGTTTCTCGGTGGAAGAGCGTAGCCCCGAACTGAAAGTCGGTGTTCTCGGTGCAGGTACCGTCGGATCACAGGTTATCCGAATGCTCACAGAGCAGGCCGACGATTTTGAAGCTCGTTCAGGTGCGCGTATACGCGTGAACAAGGTGGCGGTCCGCAGGCTTGATGCGCCTCGTGACTACGATGTGGATCCTGCACTTCTGACGACCCATCCCGAAGAAGCAATCGATGGCCACGATATTGTCGTTGAATTGATCGGCGGTATTGAGCCAGCCCGAACCTATGTCATCCGAGCACTCAAACAGGGCATTTCCGTGGTGACCGGCAACAAGGCGCTTCTTGCTACTCACGGTCCAGAGCTGTTTGCCGCTGCGGCTGAAACCGGCGCAGACCTCTACTACGAGGCCTCGGTTGCGGGCGCAGTTCCCGTCGTTTACGGCCTGCGCGAATCGCTTGCGGGTGACCGCATCACCAAGGTGATGGGCATCGTCAATGGCACGACCAATTTCATCCTCGATGCGATGGCGTCGCGCGGCCTGTCCTATGAGGAAGCGTTGAATCAAGCCCAGGAGCGCGGTTTTGCCGAAGCTGATCCCAGCTCAGATGTTGATGGTTTCGATGCGGCAGCAAAGTGTTCAATTCTGGCCTCCTTGGCTTTCCATACGCGCGTCGGAATCGATGACGTTGCCGTTGAGGGCATCACCAAGATCACGGCAGAAGATATGGAAGAAGCTGCCTTCTTCGGTCGTACGATCAAGCTTCTTGCCATCGCTGAGCGTCGTGTTGGAGAAGACGGTAAAGACGGCGTTGCCATGCGCGTTCACCCCGCGCTCGTCCCGCTCGATTCGCCTCTGGCCAGTGTCGATGGAGCGTTCAACGCCATCCTCATCGAAGGTGAAGCAGCAGGCCGTCTGATGTTCTACGGTCAGGGTGCAGGTGGTGCTCCCACCGCGTCCGCTGTTCTTTCGGACCTCGTCGCTGCTGCCCACCACCGCGCATTCGGCGGACACGCACCCCGTGAGTCCGTCTACGCTCACCTGCCGATTCTTGACCCGGGCACGGCCTTCACTCGCTACCAGATTCGTATGCAGGTAGAGGATCGCCTTGGTGTACTTTCCGATGTTGCCGGAATATTCGCTCGCCACGGCGTCTCCATCCAGTCTGTGCATCAGCGCGACGACAAGGAACCGGGTGCCTGCGTGATCGTGGCGACAACCCACCTTGCCCGCGAAGCGGATCTGGCGGCAGTCGCACACGCCCTGTCGCACTCGCCCGCGGTTCGTGAAGTCACCAGCGCGATTCGCGTCGAAGGGGAGTGACATGAGAGTCACCGAAGAATTCGTTGCCGTCTGCGTCCCCGCAACCAGCGCGAACCTTGGCCCAGGATTCGATTCGCTGGGTCTGGCGCTGAACCTTTGGGACGAAGTTGCAGTTCACGCAACCTCCGGAGTCCACACAAGCGTCACCGTTGAAGGTGAGGGCGCCGGGAACGTTGCAACCGGTGAAGACAATCTTGTCGTCCAAGCGATGCGCTTAGCGCTCGATCGTGCGGGCGCACCTCAGGTTGGCGTGAAAATGCGTTGCACAAACCGCATCCCTCATTCGCGCGGAATGGGTTCATCGGCCAGTGCGATCGTTGCGGGAATTCTTCTTGCTCGCGCGCTTATCGGGCGCGAGGATGTCCTGACGGACGAAGAAGTCCTCATGATCGGTACCGAATTGGAAGGACACCCCGACAACGTTGCGCCAGCAATCGCTGGTGGAGCAACAATCGCGTGGGTCGATAACGGCCGGCCGGGTGCAGTTTCACTCTCGGTTCCTCACACCATTGCCCCCGTCGTGTTTATACCTGACTTTGAACTGGCAACCGAAAAGGCCCGTTCCGCTCTTCCGCAAGTGGTCGCCCATACAGATGCGCGCTTCAATGTTGCCCGAGCCGCTCTTCTTTCTGCGCTCCTTTCAGGACAGGCTCGTTCGGTGGGGCAGGCCTCGTTCCATGATCTGCTGATGGATGCCACGGCGGATGTTTTGCACCAGGAATACCGACGCGAAGCCATGGAGCCTTCGCTTGCGCTGGTGGATTGGTTGCGCAATGCCGGCATCGCGGCCACAGTTTCTGGTGCTGGACCGACGGTTCTGGCCGTGGAGATGGTGCCGGACGAAATCTGCGCGGACGCCAGATCAGCGGGCTGGAAGGTCATGGCTCTTGACGTGCCAAGCAAAGGTGCGGCGATTACTCGCGGGCGACTGGCGAAGCTCTACTGATTATCCTTCAGTTCTGTTTTCTTTGTTTTCTTTCACTCTCGTGTGACTTTATGCGCACAAACGCGCGACTTTAACGTTGTGGTGCGTATAGAGATAAACGGTTGGTACACTTGAAGCGGGTCTTACGGCCCGCCACGTTTTGGTGGCTCATCCCTTACGTCACGCGATCAGCGTTATCGCAACGTATTCCTCCCGTTTTAAAGGGAGATCCCCATTTGCTCGAAAAGAGCATTCCATATCCAGTGAGGATTCATTCGTGACAAACGAACAAGCCGCCCCCAAGACACAGTCTGCATTGCGGGGCATGAAGCTGGCTGAACTCCAGGCGCTAGCTTCCAGCCAAGGTCTCAAGGGTACGTCAAAGATGCGTAAGGCCGACCTGATCGAAGCTCTTTCTTCCTCGTCTGCGCCAGCTAAGAAGGCTTCCGCTTCATCTGACGAGGCCCCCACGCGCCGTGCCCGTGGTACGCGTCGTGCGGCTACCGCTGAAGTTTCACATGAGCAGGTTGCGCCTGCTACCCAGGCACCTGCCCAGGATCAGGGAACGAAGAATGACGATGCTGAACAGCCCCAGCGCAAGTCGCGTCGTCGTCGCGTCGCGACCGCTGGACCAACCGAACCGGCGACGATTGAACTGCCGGCTCCCAAGAAGGGCGGTGAGAAGCCCGAAGCGGAAGAAAACGCTTCCGTCAAGGCTCCGTCCCTGGACGCCATTGAGCTTCCCGAAGGGGAAGAAGGCGAAGAGCGCGGTCGTAACCGCCGTGATCGCAACAACCGTCGCCGTGATCGCAACAACCGCAACGATCGCTATAATCGTCGTAACCGTGACCGCAATGATCGTGGCGACCGCGAAGAACAGGTGCGCGAAGACGAACAGTTTGCTCCGATCGCGGGCATCTTGGATATCCAGGACAATCACGCATTTGTTCGCACTTCTGGTTATCTTCCCGGTCCGAACGATGTGTATGTCACCCTTGGCAACGTTCGCCGTTGGGGTCTGCGTGCGGGCGATGCCGTTGCAGGTGCCGTTCGGCAGCCCCGTGAAGGTGAACGGCAGCGTCAGAAGTACAACGCTCTGGTTCGCGTTGACTCCGTGAACGGCATGTCGATCGAGGAAGCCCAGGCTCGTCGCGAGTTCTCCAAGCTCACCCCGGTTTACCCGAATGAGCAACTACGCCTCGAAACGTCCGCAAAGGCATACACGCCACGCGTTATCGACTTGGTCGCTCCGATCGGTAAAGGCCAGCGTGGTCTGATCGTTTCGCCACCGAAGGCCGGTAAGACGATGGTCATCCAGCAGATCGCGAAGGCTATCGAGATCAACAATCCCGAGGTTCACCTGATGGTCGTCCTGGTTGACGAACGTCCGGAAGAAGTGACGGATATGCGTTCGATCGTCAAGGGTGAGGTCATTGCCTCGACCTTCGATCGCCCCGCATCGGATCACACGATCGTCGCCGAACTTGCCATAGAGCGCGCAAAGCGTCTGGTTGAACTCGGCCAGGATGTTGTCGTTCTTCTTGACTCGATCACGCGACTGTCGCGCGCCTACAACCTAGCCGCACCGGCTTCCGGCCGTATCCTGTCGGGTGGCGTTGACGCATCCGCCCTGTATCCGCCGAAGAAGTTCTTCGGCGGCGCCCGTAATCTCAAGGAAGGCGGCTCGCTCACCATCATCGCGTCGGCTCTGGTTGAGACCGGTTCGAAGATGGACGAGGTCATTTTCGAAGAGTTTAAGGGCACCGGCAATATGGAACTGCGTCTGTCGCGTCAGCTGGCAGACCGTCGTATCTTCCCAGCGATCGACGTCAATGCGTCCGGTACCCGCCGTGAAGAAATGCTGTTCCAGCCTGAAGAACTTCGCATCATGTGGAAGCTTCGTCGCGTGATTGGCACGCTGGATCAGCAGTCCGGTCTGGAACTGATCCTTGAAAAGCTCAAGGAAACCCAGTCGAACGCTGAGTTCCTGATGATGGTCCAAAAGACCACTCCCAGTGCTGACTGAGAACCCCCTGACGTGAAACGCGCGTCAAAAGGTCGCGCGTTTCACGCATATGAGGGCCCTGCCACATAGACGTAAGAGCGCCGAAAGTGGCACAATTGACGCCGTCGGCCATCGGTTCACCGGTTCGCCACCGTTTGGATACTCCAATTGGATACTCCAAGGCGGAAGGATACTTGCCACCAGATGTGGGAAGATCTGCGGATCCGGACCCGGGGCACCAACGAACCCAGGAGATACTCCATGAAGAAGGACATCCACCCCGAATACGTGGATACCCTCGTGACTTGCACGTGCGGTAACAGCTTCCACACCCGTTCCACCCTCACCACCGGTGAGATGCGCGTGGACGTCTGCTCCGCTTGCCACCCGTTCTACACCGGCAAGCAGAAGATCCTCGACACCGGCGGTCGCGTCGCTAAGTTCGAGGCACGTTACGGAAAGCGTGTTCGCCCCTCCAAATGAGGCAAGCGTACGTTGCGTTTTGATCGGCGCCGGGAGCGTTAAGCGCCCGGCGCCGAGGCGTATCTGGCCACTCAGCTTTAAAGGAAGTCCATGACAGTCGATAACGAGACCAGTGAAGGTCTGAGTGCCCTTGAAGCACTCTTGAGCGAGTACGAAAGCGTCGAACAGGAGATGTCGGCGCCGGATACTCTGTCCAACCCTGCGAAGATGCGTCGCGTGGGAAGGCGTTTCGCTGAGCTGTCTCGCATCAAGACTGCTGCTGATCGACTCTCGAGCACCCGAGATGACCTTGAGGCTGCCCGTGAACTGGCCACGGAAGATCCATCGTTCGCTGACGAGATTCCAGGCCTCGAAAATGAGGCGCAAGACGCCTACGACGCGCTACTGAAAATCCTCGCACCGCGCGACAGTGAGGATGCCCTCGACGTCATCCTCGAAATTAAAGCAGGGGAGGGCGGTGAAGAATCCGCTCTTTTCGCCTCCGACCTCGCTCGCATGTACGCGCGCTACGCCGAATCGAAGGGCTGGAGCGTCCACGAACTCTCTTCAACGGACACTGAACTCGGTGGCTACAAAGACATCACGCTGGCAATTCGCGCCAAGGGAACCGTGACCCCAGAAGAAGGCGTGTGGGCTCACTTAAAGTTCGAGGGCGGAGTTCACCGCGTGCAACGCGTGCCCGTCACCGAGTCGCAGGGTCGTATTCACACCTCCGCAGTCGGCGTCTTCGTCATGCCCGAAATTGAAGATGACACTGAGATTGTCATCGACCCGAACGACCTGCGCATTGACGTCTACCGTTCCTCGGGTCCCGGTGGCCAGTCGGTGAACACCACGGATTCCGCTGTCCGCATCACCCACATTCCGTCGGGCATCGTGGTCTCGATGCAGAACGAAAAATCGCAGCTACAGAACAAGGAAGCAGCCCTGCGCGTCTTGGCGTCCCGTTTGGCAGCCGAAGCTCGTGCGAAGCGCGAAGCTGAAGCATCGGCCCAGCGCCTCAGTCAGGTTCGCACCGTTGATCGTTCCGAGCGCGTACGCACCTACAACTTCCCAGAAAACCGCATCGCTGAACACCGCACCGGCTACAAAGCGCACAATCTTGATCGCGTGCTTGCCGGAGAACTTGAGCCTGTCATCGCTTCGCTGATCGAAGCCGATGAAGCCGAGCGACTCGCCTCTGCCAGCGCTTGAGAGTCTCTCGCGACCATTTCACCGACCGTCCAATGACTGCCGAGATTTCCACCGTCCGCGACGCTCTTGCCTTCGCACGCGCCCAGCTTTCACAGATCGACGAGGCCGCTCCAGCTTCCGAGGCGCGCGAACTTCTGGAATGGGCGGCGGATGTGGAATCACTGTGGTCAATCCGTGAGCCCATCGCCCCAGTGATCGTTCATCGCTTTATTGATGGGGTTGAACGACGAATGAAACGTGTTCCACTGCAACACATCACTGAGCGCATGTTCTTCCGTGGTCTGACGTTGCGTGCAATGCCAGGTGTCTTCGTGTGCCGTCCAGAAACCGAAGTCGTTGCGGGCCAGGCGATCGATCAGGCGCGCGAGATCCTGAAAACTCGTGACAGCGTGCGCCTCGTCGATCTGTGTACCGGATCTGGTGCAATCGCCTGCTCGCTCGCACACGAAATCCCCAAAAGCGATGTTTTTGCCGTCGAACTGTCGCCGGTGGCATTCCAATGCGCCAGGGAAAATTGTGAAAAATACGGTGGCGGGCGCATTGGCCTCGTGAACGGTGACGCAACTGACCCGGCCACTTTGGCTGACCTTGACGGCAGTGTCGACATTGTTGTCTCGAACCCGCCTTACGTTCCTTTTAACGAGGCTCCGACGCAGACAGAAGCCCAGCGAGACCCGGATATGGCACTCTACGGGCTGGGAGAGAATGGCATGCAGATTCCATCTGCGATCCTCGCGCGCAGCGCCACCTTGCTGAAGCCCGGCGGTTGGGTGATTGTTGAACACTCGCCGAGTCAATCAGAACTGATGCGTACCGCTGCACAACGGGCAGGCTTCACGCACCCTCAGACCATGCCCGATCTGACGGGTCGTGATCGCTATCTTGTTACCAGACGTGGCACAATGCCGATGTGACTACGCGAATCATTTCTTGCACCCCCACGTGGGATAGCTCAGACCTGAAGGAAGCGACAACCGCTGTCAAAAGCGGTCAGCTGATCGTCATCCCGACAGATACCGTGTACGGAATCGGGTGCGATGCGAGTAATCCTGACGCAGTGGCTCGCGTTCTTGCAGCCAAGGGACGAGGTCGCCAAATGCCGCCGCCCGTTGTCGTTCCGGGGCGCGAATCAATCGAAACTCTTTGCATCGATATCCCCGAGGCTGCATACCGGTTGACAGATGAATACTGGCCGGGCGGATTGACTCTGATCCTGCGGGCACGCCCCGATCTTGGCTGGGATCTGGGTGAAACCGGGGGAACAATCGGTGTGCGTATGCCGAACGAGCCCCGCATCCGCACGCTGTTGGATACGGTCGGCCCACTGGCTTTGACCAGCGCAAACACCACCGGAAATCCACCGGCAACAAGCGTTGGTGAAGCAGTGGACTACTTTGGGACGCAGGTTCCGCTCTACGTTGACGGTGGCCCGACTCCCGGCTCGATACCCTCAACAATCCTCGACTTCACGAAGGGTGGGGTACGGGCAATCCGTCTGGGCACACTATCCTTAGAACAGTTATCGCTTACCGCTGGAACCACCATCGAACCCGCGAATACGTCAAAGTGATCGCAACCAGTTCACACTGAAAGGCCAGGAACCCCCGACCGATGAAGGTCTATCTTCTGCTCATGCTCGTCGCCATGGGAGTCACCGTTTTGATGACTCCCATTGTCAGGTGTGCGTGCATTGCGTGGGGGATTGTTCCCAAGCTGCGTTCCCGCGATATCCAGAAGGACCCGATTCCTCGCCTTGGTGGAATCGCGATGACGGTCGGTCTTGTCGTGACGCTTTTATTGGCGTCGAGGATTCCCTACATGAGTCCCCTGTATGCAACCAGTATTCCCTGGGCAGTCCTTTTTGCCACTCTCGGAATGTGCATCCTTGGAGTTATCGACGATGTCATCGAACTGGACTGGATGGCGAAACTGTCCGGGCAGATTCTGATCACCGGAATCATGGCGTTTAACGGTGTTCAGCTGGTATCTTTCCCGATCTTCGGCATCACCATCGGGTCATCGCGCCTGTCTTTGATCGTGACAGTGTTCCTTGTCGTCGGCATCATTAACGCCGTCAATTTCATTGATGGTCTTGATGGGCTAGCAGCGGGGATTATCGCTATCGGGGCGGCGGCATTCTTCGTCTATTCCTATTCGGTGACCCGCATCGTCGGCGCAACATCGTATGCGACGACGGCCTCGTTGATTACGATCACGCTGGTAGGCGTATGTGTCGGCTTCCTCTGGTTCAACTTCCACCCATCGTCAATCATGATGGGCGGGGGAGCGGAGACACTCGGTCTTGTTTTGGCTGCAGCCGGCATCATCATGACTGGGCAAATTAACCCATCACTGCTGGGAACGCAACAGGTTTTCGTCGGGGTGCTCCCGATTGTTCTGCCCTTGTCGGTCATTTTCATCCCGATTCTTGACTTGATTGTCACGTCGATCAGGCGAATGCTTCGAGGCAAGAGCCCATTCCACGCCGACCGATCCCACTTCCATGATCGTCTGATCATGCGAGGACACTCGCACCGTACGGTCGTCGCGATCATGTGGATGTGGACAGCCCTAGTGTGTATTCCCGCAGTCTGTCTGCTTGTGGTCGACTGGAAGATCATTCTGCTGATTACCAGCCCATTCTTGGCTGTTGCTGTCGGGCTGACACTGCGCGAATTCCCTAGTGCCCGCTACAGCGCACGCTGAATACCCGTCGCCCACTTTTGAGAGAACTACCCTGTAATGACGACTTCCTCCCACAATCACGAACCGAAGGAAAACGAAGGAGTAGACGATTCTCGTCCCGCTTTCTTTGCTTCGACCGTGGCAAAGCTTGCGCGTCTTGAAATCGTGACCGCAGTGGTGGCGATCCTCCTTGTAGGGGCGCTGGGGTACGCGGGGGGAGCGCAAATCCTCTCAATCCTCCTTGCTATCGGCGTGATCGCGTCAGTTATTGGCATTCATGTGAGGTCGCTTCTGGAGCTCGCCCAGCCCGCCCGCAATCCTCTGGCGTGGATTGCCTTTTCGTACATCGGTCGCATCGGCGCAATCGCTCTGTTCGTCTATCTACCGACCGCTTTTGCCCAGCCGGTGCGTTTTCCCGCTACCTGCGCTTTGATCGCGATCGTCGGCTCCCAATTGTTCGAGTTGGTGGCGCTGGTGCGAATGCGCCAGTTCAACGTCGACTAGTTGTGCGAAGGTTCACGAGGCTCAGAAAGAACCTCGTGACTGGCTTTCGACTGCGTGTGTGAACTGCTCCTCTGAACGCTCGTTCGTTCCCATTTGGAAAACGTGAGCCATACCAATCTGGTGAGTTCATGTTTAAAGATGAATCAAAGCTCACGCTGCTGATACGATGGTCAGACCGCTTCATCAACGGTGAAAATGCCTGTCAAAGTCGAGTAACCTACCCGGGAGGACACCCTGTCCACGTCATCGCCCTCGACGAGCCGTCGAGCAAGCACCGCAAAACCGGTCTGGTATTGGACGCTTCTTGTCATTCTCGTCATCGTTATCGTTGTTACGGCAATTCCCGCTTTTACACAGCACCCCCATCAACCCGGACTTGAGGATTTTTTCCCGAGCGCAATTTTCGGGGAAGGAACTCTTTTTGAGTTCTCACGCTTGACTCTTGCCCGCGTGATCATGGCGCTTGTTCTCTGCCTTGCACTGGTCGGTGTTGCCCGTAAGCCGAAGCTCGTTCCAGGTCGCGGTCAGATGGCCGTTGAATTCCTCGCCGATTTTATTCGCGCGAATGTTGCGCTTGAAATGCTTGGGAACAAGAACGGTCGTCGCTTCGCAGGATTCATCGGGTTTGCATTTTTTGGCGTCTTGGCCATGAACCTTGCCGGCGTTATTCCCGGCATCAACATTGCAGCATCCTCGGTCGTTGCTGTTCCGATGGTGTTCGCCATCATCTCTTACGTGACCTTCGTCGGAAGCGGTATCAAGGCCCAAGGCATTGGCCACTACTTTAAGTCCCAGCTTTTCCCGCCGGGATTGCCGAAGGCAATGTACCTGCTGATCACGCCGATTGAGTTCCTCTCGACGTTCATCGTTCGCCCATCCACACTGATGTTGCGACTTTTGGCGAACATGATTGCTGGTCACCTGCTCTTGGGTATGACCTACTTCGGTACCGCAATCCTTCTGCACGAGCTCAACGCAATGAGCTCCCTCGGCGTGCTGACCGGCGCAGCAATGTTTGTCATGACGGCCTTCGAGGTTTTCGTTGCGTTCCTTCAGGCGTACATCTTCACGATCCTTTCCGCCGTTTACATCAAACTGTCCATCGAAGCTCACTGAGCCCAACCGCGCCTCTTGGCGTCCAATACAAAAGGAAGAACACTATGACAACCGCAGCATTTGCCTACATCGGCTACGGTCTTGCAACCCTTGGCCCTGGCATCGGCATTGGTCTCCTGGTCGGAAAGACCCAGGAATCCACCGCTCGTCAGCCTGAGGTTGGTGGCCGTCTGTTCACCAATATGATTATCGGCGCCGGCATGGTCGAGGCACTCGGTCTCATCGGCTTCGTTCTTCCGCTCATCGTTAAGTGACCATCGCTATGCACCAGGTAATCGCCGCGAGTGAGGAAGTAGGTGGCCTCGCCGTCATTCTTCCTCCACTCTACGAGATCTTCTGGTCGGCGTTTGTTCTACTCATCGTCCTCCTCCTCGTTGGTAAGTTTGCTCTTCCGCGTCTTTACGCTGCAATGGACGAACGCCAAGCGAAGATCGAAGAGGGCCTTGCTTTTGCCGAAAAGGCAAAGGAAGACCAGGCGCGTGTAACACGCGATCGTGAAGACGTGCTGAAGCAGGCGAATATCGAGGCTCACGAGATTCGTGAAAAGGCTTCCCAAGAAGCACAGGGCATCATTGCTGACGCGCGGGTGGAAGCACAGAACGAAGCAACCCGTATCCTCGAGAACGCGCAACGTCAGATTCTTGCTGAAAAGCAGGCAGCTGAGATCTCCCTGCGCTCTGACGTTGGTCTTCTGGCAACCGAGTTGGCAGAAAAGATCGTTGGTGAACATCTGAGCGACACCGCACTGACCAGCCGTGTCGTCGATCGTTTCCTTGACGATCTTGAGGCGGATACTCTCCGTGAAAGCGAGCGTACGAATCGATGAGTGAACTCGGTCGACTCTCTCGCGTTGCATATGCAACGCAACTCGAAGACGCACTAGCCCAGAGCGGTGTCGACGCGCGTGCAGTGGGAGAGGACTTCTTCTCCATCACTGACCTCGTGAAGAAAGAACCGCGGGTTATTCGTGCATTCACTGATCCATCACGTAGTGGTGACGACAAAGCCCAGCTGGTTCGCACTTTGCTGAGCTCGCACCTTACAACGGACGCTTCACTCAGCGTTCTTCAAATGATGGTGCGTGAACACTGGTCGAATCTCGATAGTTTTGCCGATGCCACGGAGGTCCTTGGTATCCTCGCAGTTCTTTCAGATGCGAATCGTGCTTCGAGCCTCGATAGAGTCGAATCCGAGCTCTTTGAAGTACGCCATTTCCTTGAAGGCAACCGTGAACTCCGCTTGAAGCTTTCCGATGCTTCGCTAGGCACATCCCATGAACGTGGTGATCTAGCCACCGCGATTTTTGAATCGAAGCTTTCAGTGTGGACGATGCGTTTGCTACGTCGTGCCGTCGGTCGTTCTCGTCGTGGGCGCCTTCTGGTGAACCTTCGGCGCTTCGCCGAATGGTCAGCTGTCATCCAAAACAGGCGGCTTGTCACAGTTCAAAGCGCGGTCGAAATGTCGCCAGAGCAGGTTTCTCGCTTGCGTTCGCTCTTGGAAAAGCGCTTCAACTCAGAGATTTCGCTTGCTATCTCGGTCGTTCCCGGTCTTGTCGGTGGCTTCAAAATACGTGCACAGACAACATCGATCGATGCCAGCCTCTCGACTCGTATCTCAGATATGAAACAGGCTCTGGCTTCCTAACAGCCACCACTACCGATTAGAAACGTTTACAGAAGGAATTACTCATGACTGACCTGTCTATCAGTCCCGAGGAGATCCGTGGCGCATTGGACTCCTTCATGCAGTCCTACCGTCCCAGTGAAGTAGCCACCGAAGAGGTTGGCCACGTCACCGAGACCGCCGACGGTATCGCTCACATCGAAGGCTTGCCGGGCACAATGGCCAATGAGCTTCTCCGCTTCTCCGATGGCACACTTGGCCTGGCAATGAACCTTGAACAACGCGAAATCGGTGCCGTTATCCTCGGTGACTTCGGTGGCATCGAAGAAGGCCAAGTTGTTCACCGAACGGGTGAAGTTCTTTCTGTCCCGGTTGGTGATGGCTACCTTGGGCGTACGGTTGACCCGCTGGGTCGCCCGATCGATGGCTTGGGCGAGATCACCGATGTTGATGGCCGACGCGCACTCGAACTGCAGGCCCCCGGTGTCATGATGCGTAAGTCGGTTCACGAACCGTTGCAGACCGGCCTGAAGGCAATCGACTCAATGATCCCGATTGGTCGCGGACAGCGACAGCTGATCATCGGTGACCGCAAGACCGGTAAGACCGCGATTGCTCTGGACACGATCCTGAACCAGCGCGAAAACTGGAAATCCGGCGATCCGAACAAGCAGGTGCGATGCATCTACGTTGCTATCGGTCAGAAGGGCTCGACGATCGCTTCTGTGCGTTCAACTCTGGAAGATGCCGGTGCACTCGAATACACGACCATCGTTGCCTCCCCGGCTTCCGACCCCGCAGGCTACAAGTACATGGCCCCCTACACGGGTTCTGCACTTGGCCAGCACTGGATGTATCAGGGCAAGCACGTTCTGATCATCTTCGATGACCTCTCCAAGCAGGCTGAAGCCTACCGAGCGGTTTCCCTTCTTCTGCGTCGTCCGCCAGGGCGTGAGGCATACCCCGGTGACGTTTTCTACTTGCACTCTCGTCTCCTTGAACGTTGTGCGAAGCTCTCCGATGAGCTCGGTGCGGGTTCAATGACGGGGCTTCCGATCATTGAAACCAAGGCAAACGACGTGTCTGCCTACATTCCGACCAACGTCATTTCGATTACCGATGGTCAGATCTTCCTGCAGTCCGATCTGTTCAACTCGAATCAGCGCCCGGCCGTTGACGTCGGTATCTCGGTTTCTCGAGTTGGTGGCGACGCGCAGGTGAAGGCAATGAAGAAGGTTGCTGGCACGCTGAAGCTGACACTCGCTCAGTATCGTTCGATGGCTGCATTCGCCATGTTCGCTTCCGACCTTGATCCGGCAACCCGCCAGCAGCTGACTCGCGGTGAGCGTCTGATGGAGCTTCTGAAGCAACCGCAAGCATCGCCGTATTCGACTGCAGAGCAGGTCGCTTCGATCTGGACTGGTACGCATGGCTACTTGGATGATCTTGAGGTCGACGCGGTTCTTTCCTTCGAGCGCTCCCTGCTGGATCACCTGCGCGTGAACTCTTCAGTTCTGGGCACGATCGAATCAACCGGTCTGTTGGAAAGCGAAACAGAAGCTGAACTGGAATCCCAGGTGAAGGCATTCCATGATCAGTGGGTCAGCGCCGGTCGAGGCGTTGCCAATCTGGATGACTCCGAGGTGGAAGCAGCTCAGACTCGCGAAGAAATCACCCGTCAGCGTCCCTCGAACGAGAAGGCCTGATCCATGGGTGGTCAGCAGAGGATCTACAAGCAGCGGATTGCCTCAACGCAAACGCTGGCGAAGGTCTTCCGCGCGATGGAAATGATCGCAGCGTCAAGGATTGGTGCTGCGCGTCGCGCGGCTTCGGGCCTTGGCCCGTACGAAAAGGCATTGACGCAGGCAGTTGCAGCAGTCGCGATCCACACGGATTTGGATCACGCACTGACGCGTGAACGTCACAATACTCCTCGCGTGGCTGTTCTTGTCATTGCTTCCGACCGTGGCATGGCGGGTGCCTATGCGGCGACGATTCTTCGTGAATCGGAACGTCTGATTACTCGCCTGAAGGACGAGGGCAAAGAACCCATCATCTATACCTTCGGTCGTCGTGCACGCTCGTATTTCCGATTCCGTGGAGTCGCCATCGAACGTTCATGGGAAGGCGAATCTGATTCGCCGACTCTTGAAACAACTCGTGAGATCGCAACCGAACTTCTCTCCCGTTTCTTGGACGGTACTCTGATGACGGGTGTTTCAGAAGTTCACCTGGTATACACGCGTTTCGTGTCCGTGATGAGTCAGGTTCCCGAGGTCCGACAGATGCTTCCGCTTTCTGTTGTTGATGCTCCCGAATCGGACCAAGAACGCGGGGAAGAACGCGGTTACTACGACGATCCATCATCGACGTTCCCCGAATACGAATTTATCCCATCTCCGGAAGCCGTACTCGATGCGATCCTTCCGCTGTATGTGGAAGGTCGTATTCATAATGTGCTCCTGCAGTCGGCTGCCTCTGAGCTTGCGTCGCGTCAGCGCGCAATGCACACCGCAACCGATAACGCTGAAGAGCTCATCACCAAGTACACGCGCCTGGCCAACTCGGCCCGTCAGGCGGACATCACCCAGGAGATCAGTGAGATCGTGGGCGGGGCCGACGCATTGGTCGCGGGCTGAGCCCCAGAACACGGAGAAGAACTATGAGCCAGGAAGAACACAAAGCGGAAGGTCGCGTCGCTCGCGTCGTCGGCCCCGTCGTTGACGTCGAGTTCCCGCCAGACAGCATTCCTCCGCTGTACAACGCACTGAAGGTTGATGTTGACCTTGCCGGACAGGGCGAGGGTGAAGGATCCTTCACCATGACCCTCGAGGTCGCGCAGCACCTCGGTGACAACCTTGTTCGTACCATCGCGCTGAAGCCGACCGATGGCCTAGTTCGTGGTGCTGTTGTCACTGACACGGGTGCACCGATCTCGGTTCCCGTCGGCGATATCACCAAGGGCCACGTGTTCAACGTGACCGGCGAACCGCTGAATCTGAAGGAAGGCGAGCAACTCGAAATCACTGAGCGTTGGCCAATTCACCGCCAGCCTCCGGCATTCGATCAGCTTGAAGCCCGAACCAAGATGTTCGAAACGGGCATCAAGGTTATCGACCTTCTGACCCCCTACGTCCAGGGTGGCAAGATCGGCCTGTTCGGCGGCGCGGGCGTCGGCAAGACCGTCCTCATCCAGGAGATGATCCAGCGAGTCGCGCAGGACCACGGCGGCGTGTCCGTCTTCGCGGGCGTCGGCGAGCGCACCCGAGAGGGCAACGACCTCATCCGCGAGATGGGCGAGGCCGGCGTCTTCGACAAGACCGCCCTCGTGTTCGGCCAGATGGACGAGCCGCCGGGGACGCGTCTGCGTATCGCACTCACCGGTCTGACGATGGCTGAGTACTTCCGCGACGTGCAGCACCAGGACGTGCTTCTGTTCATCGACAACATCTTCCGCTTCACCCAGGCGGGCTCCGAGGTCTCCACCCTCCTCGGGCGCATGCCCTCGGCGGTCGGCTACCAGCCGAACCTCGCGGATGAGATGGGCCAGTTGCAGGAGCGCATCACCTCGGCGGGCGGTCACTCGATTACGTCGTTGCAGGCCATTTACGTGCCTGCCGACGACTACACCGACCCGGCCCCGGCCACGACCTTCGCGCACCTCGACGCGACGACGGAGCTCTCCCGAGAGATCGCCTCGAAGGGCATCTACCCGGCCGTGGATCCGCTCGCCTCGACCTCGCGAATCCTCGATCCGGCCCTCGTGGGTCGTGAGCACTACGACACGGCGACGCACGTCAAGGCGATCCTCCAGAAGAACAAGGAGCTCCAGGACATCATCGCGATCCTCGGCGTCGATGAGCTCTCCGAGGAGGACAAGGTCACGGTCTCGCGTGCCCGGCGCATCGAGCAGTTCCTCTCCCAGAACACCTATATGGCGGAGAAGTTCACGGGCGTCCCCGGTTCGACGGTCCCGCTGTCGGAGACCATCGAGGCCTTCAAGCGCATCGCCGAGGGCTACTACGACAAGGTTCCGGAGCAGGCGTTCTTCAACATCGGCGGCATCGAGGACCTCGAGCGCCGCTGGCGCGAGCTCGGCGAGGACGCCTGATGGCCGACAAGGTACTCCAAGTCGAAATTGTCTCCCACGAGGGACGTCTCTGGCACGGCGTTGGTACGTCCGTCCAGATCCCCGTGGTTGATGGACAGCTGGGTATTCTTCCGGGTCGTCAGCCCATGCTTGCCATGCTGAATGCAGGCACTGTGCTGGTGACGACCAAGGAAGGTGTCCAGACGTTCACCGTTGACAGCGGATTTGCGTCCATTGACTCTGATTTTGTGACCGTGGTCGCTGATCACGGTACGATTTCCTGATAAGGAGCCCCCGTTCGGGCGAATCCGAGCGGGGGCACTTTCATACTTTTGATCGGAGGTGCTTTATGACTTCGCTTTTCGCCATTGTGCTGTGGCTCGTGGTATGTGTTGTGGTTATTGGTCTGCCTGTCTTGCTGATCATTAACGTGCGTGCGCGTCACTTGGAAAACAAGCTTGGCGCATTCCGGTCATTCTCACGTCCCGATCAGCACTCGGGATGGACCGCGGGACTGGGACTCTACGACGTTGAATCGCTGTCGTGGTATCGCTTGGTTGGCTTGACGAATAAGCCCGTGTATTCCGTGAAGCGTCGAGGACTTCAGATCTCTGCGGCGAACCCGCATTCTAAAGATGGCGAACTTGTTGAGATTCGCCTGCTCTCCAACGAGAAGCGCTATGAGATCGCATTGTCAAAGGAAACATACAATGCGCTTGTCTCGTGGGTCGAATCCGGTCCGCCTCAGGTCTGAGTTCCTTTCATGCACTGCTACTCGGTTGTCTGCTTCCTGCTTCTCAGCTTTGAAATTTGAGCATCTTGCCACGTCTGAGGCGTTGATAGTAAAGATCGAGTGCCTTCACCTGTTAGGCTCTGGGGCGTGCGAGTCCTCATTGCAACGTGCACCGTTGATTATTCCGGTCGTCTGTCAGCCCACCTTGACCCCGCCACGCGCGTCATCATGCTCAAGGCGGATGGTTCAATTTTGATCCACTCGGATGGTGGATCATATAAGCCTCTGAATTGGATGAATGCCCCGTGCACGGTCACTGTGGAAGTGCCTGAAAGTGATGAGGAAGTCGACGGCGTTACTGAAGTGTGGACTGTCCAAGCAGATAAGAAAGATGACCGTCTTGTCATCTCGATTCACGACATCGTCTCGGATGTGAATGTTGATTTGGGCGAAGACCCCGGTCTTGTGAAGGACGGTGTTGAGACACATCTTCAGGAGTTGCTGGCAGAGCAGGTTCCTGAAGTCTTGGGTGAAGGCTGGACTTTCGTTCGCCGTGAGTTTGAAACTCCGATCGGCCCCGTTGATTTGATGGTGAAGAATCCGCAGGGTGAGCATGTTGCTATTGAAGTGAAACGTCGTGGCGGTATCGATGGTGTTGAGCAGTTGACTCGCTACCTTTCGCTTTTGTCGCGCGATCCGTTGTTGAAGAATGTGTCGGGCATTTTTGCCGCCCAGGAGATTTCGAAGCAGGCTCGTACTCTGGCCGAGGATCGTGGCATCCGCTGTGTTGTGCTCGATTATGACGCTATGCGTGGCTTCGATGATCCTGAGTTACGTCTGTTCTGATGTCGTCGAACGCGCGCTGACATCTATCGCCATGATGACGAAGCGAATGGAGAAGTAGGGCCATGGCACGGCGTTCAATGAAACGGCGATGGAGTGAGCCTCACCGTGAGCTTGATATGACACGGCTTTCGTCGATGCCTCATACGGAAACTGGGCCTGATGGTAGTGATTATCAGGTTCGTCGCGTCTCGTCATCTTCGAAGGAATATACATGCCCGGGGTGTTTGCGCCCGGTGCGTGTTGGGGCAGCACACGTTGTTGCATGGCCAGAAGAAGCTCCCTATGGTCTGCCACAGGGACTCGATGGTAGGCGTCATTGGCACACGGCTTGTTGGAACAGGAGACTGCGTCCGAACTAGGAAGTGGCATAGGAGTATGGAAGCGCCCTTTAATCTCATGTTATTTGTCACGAGATAGTGAATTTCATGTGCCTGTTCGTGCGTTTCCTCGTATCGTTGAACGGTTAGAGTCTTTACTTCATAACCGAGGAGGCAACGCGTGAACCGAATCAAGGCGTACGCCGCTGCTACCACCGCTGGCGCGATCGCACTGGTTTTTGTGATCATTGGTGTCCTTGCTCTGACCATTTTTCAGCCACCAAAGGAACTGTCGTCGTCTATTGAGTCGCCAACGGCGATCATCATGACGCGTGACCGCGTTCTGCCGTTGCTTGACAAGAACGTTGTCGTGACGGCGACGTCAAAATCGGGCGCTGAGCTGACACTGGGTGTCGGCACTCCCGGTGACGTCCTCGGTTGGATCGGGAACGATCCCTACACCGAAGTTGTTGGTCTGACCTCGGATCGTAGTGTCCTGAAGGTGAATCAGCACGAAGGCGTTGCTGGTGATACCGGTCAGTCGAGTGCACAGTCTGGTGCTCAGTCTGGCTCGGATACGGCGCACTCCGGTGCTCAGTCAGGTGCACAGTCTGGTGCACAGTCTGGTGCTACTCAATCTCAGGTGGGGACTGAGCCTGCTCAGTTGGTTGCCGACGCATCCAAGTCTGATATGTGGTTGCACTCCGTGACGGGTGAGGGCACGGTATCCGTGTCTTTAGATGATGTTTCCGCTGGTCTTTCGGTGCTGGCAGTCTCTACGTCGGGTGCTTCTGATACGACCCTGACACTGACGTGGGCAACCCGTAGTGTGAATACTCTTGCGATTGTTTCCTTTATTCTTGCGATCTTGTTTGCGTTGATCGCAGGTGTGGCATTCCTGAGCCGTTACCAGCTTCTTCGTCATCGTGCTGAGCGCGCGAAGGCGCTGGAAGAGCGTCGTAGCGCTGACTCGACCGAGACTCAAGCAATTGACGTTAATGCGGTGAGCGCCCTAGCCGATGCAAAGAAGGCCGAAGAAGCTTCTATTCAGGACGCTTCCACCGAGGAAAACGAAGAGTCTGCGCAACAGGACACTTCTGATGACGCCCTCCAAGTCGCAGATACTGAAGCTACAGACAAGGTCAGCGATTCTGAAGAGGCAGTAGCTCAGGCAATCGACGAATGGGCGACGGATGACCGACTAAACGGCGGCGAAACCACTGAAGAAACCAGTGACGCAACCACTTTCGATGATGTGACCATCGATGGTGACCCTGTTTCCGGCGACAGTGAGCAGGTTGCTCAAGCTGAATCTGAAGATTCAGCTGGGGGCGAAGACAACACCTCAGAAGAAGTCCCCGAAGCAGAAGAGACTGTGAAGCCGGTGGCTGGTCGTCACGGTGAATGGGCGGGCACCGAAGACCAGGATCCGCCCGAGAAGGTCTCAACCGATACCGGCATCATCGATCTGTCGAGCATCCGCCCCGGCGTCACACTTCCAAGCCGTCGCGCACTGCGCGAAGCCCGTGAGAAGGGCGAAGAGAAGATCGTGATTGATGGACGCGAGTTCCACACCGGCCTGATTCCGATTGTGCACCAGACGGATTCTGATGAGTCTGCGGGATCAGAGTCTGAAGAATCCTCGTCTGCTTCCCGTAGCGGAAGTGACTCGTGGACGAAGCTCATGTCTCGCTGGTTGAAGAAGAATTGACGAAGGAGATTGCAATGAAACGACGCACTCTCGTCTTTTCGACTGCTCTTGTAGCGACGCTTGGCCTGGCTGGATGTGGCGGGGGAGAACTGACTGTTTCTGACACCAACCAGTCGGCCTCCGTTTCGCCGAACCTTGATCAAGAGCGGATTTCGTCAGCGCTGGCAGAGGTTCAAGAAACGTTGAACAGTGCTGATGAAGCGCTCAATGGTGACGTCTTTGACGGCCGTATTTCCGGTGGCGCAGCTCGTATGCGTAAAGCCCAATACGCTTACTCTGTTGCGTCCGGTGAGGCTGTTACCCAGCTTGACCTGACTCCTCAGACGACAGCAGTGACAAACTCGTTGCAGTGGCCTCGTGCCATCGTGAATATCCGCCAAGCCGACACGTCGCAGTTGCCCGTCATCGAGATGCTCGTGCAGAACGATGCTCGTAGCAAATACTCGCTGGTTGCGTGGGCGCGTATGCTCGGGGGAACTTCGCTGACCACCCCTGCGGTGACGAAGGGGTCGGCATACGTAACGAATGACACCGAGGGGTTTGTCATGACACCCGGTGACGCTGCGCAAGCGTATGTGGACATGCTGAACGCATCTTTGTCTTCGAATGAACACTTCGCTTCGGACGAGTTCACGTCCAAGTACCTTGATGCGGCATCGTCGTTGAATTCCTCGCTGGCAGCTGCCGGTAATGTGACTGCGTCGGCAAGACTGACGGAGAACCCGGTGACGGGCGTTGTACTGGAAGATGGTTCGGCTCTTGTCGCTACGACATTCTCGTACACGTTGACGTACTCTCGTACGGTTGCTGGCTCGACGATGCGACTGGGGGGCCAGACGGCAACCATGAACGCAGGAGATGATGATTCGGTCAAGGGCACTGCGGTTGCAACCTACGTGGCGACCGTGATGATGAACATTCCGTCGAGCGAACAAGGCGGTGTCGCGCGTATTATCGGCGCTGAACGTGTTCTTGAATCCGTGACGATGGACGAATCAACGAACCCCGGTAACTAGAGTTCTCACGCTTCGAGGGGCGCTTGATTGGTACTACCGCCGACGTATGTCTGAAATGCATTGGAGGAACAATGCCGAATGAATCGAGCATGATGCCTGCTGACTCCCATGGGGCAGTGGAGCTGGGGGCTTTAGCTTCCGCTCAGGTTTCTGGCCAGGAAACGGGCTCACCTGAGGCTCAGGTGGGGTTGAATGTGCCACTGGTTGTGCAGGTCAGTGAAGAGAACTTCCAAGATCTGATGGCGAATTCAGCGACCGTTCCGGTGATCATTGTCATGTATTCGTCGTCACAATTGGAGTCGAAGCCGTTTGTTGCTTCGATGGAGGATCTTGCTCGCGACTATGCGGGTCGTTTCCAGTTGGCGACTGGCGATGTTGATGCGTCGCCTCACATTGCGCAGGCGTTCCAGATTCAGGGTGTACCCGCCGTTGTGGCGTTGATGAATCAGCGTCCGCTTCCGTTGTTCCAGGGAATTGCGCCGAAGGATCAGGTGCGCCCGATCATTGATCAGGTGTTGGATGCTGGCGCTCAGATGGGGGTTAACGGTCGTATTGCGGTGTCCGAAGAGGATACGGCTGCTCCGATTCCGCCTGCACACGAGGCTCCTCTTAGCGCCGAAGAAGCAGGACAGCTGGATGAAGCGATCGCTTTGTGGGAGAAGGTCCTGGATCTGAATCCGAAGGACGAGGCCGCGAAGGCTCACTTGGCGCGTGTGCGTGTTGCTGTGCGGAGTGCTTCAGCTGATGCGTCTGATCCGGCGGCCCATGCTGATGCTCTCTTTGCGTCTGGTGATCACGAAGGTGCGTTTGACCTGTTGCTGAAGATCATTGCGACGGCCGATGACACGGAAGCAAAGGATGCAGCGCGGTTGCGCTTGCTGGATCTGTTCCGCGTCGCCGGTAACTCTCCCGACGTCATGAAGGCGCGCATGATTTTGTCGACGCTCGTGCTTGTGTGAGCGACGTAGAAAGTAAG